>JBIOJU010000113.1:0-4671 GCA_044451165.1 Chlamydiales bacterium
CTGCACCCGCAAGCACAAGCGCCGGCCCCTCCAAGTGTTCAACAGCCTCTTTCTGTTTAGGATTCAACAAAGACATGCAGGAGAGTTTAAGCAAAAATGACGTTGTTGCGCAAATCGAGAACTCACCACCGAGCACACCGACTCGACTTTAGGATTTTTTAAGCAGCCGCTGCCCGGGAGATCAATTCTTCTAGGTCTATTTTTCCCAGTTTGATTTTTTTACCGATCTTTGAAAAATATCGTCGCCTCAAAATATGCGTTCTCACATAGGAAAGAACATCTGAAAAAGTGACATGATCTTTTTTATACCAAGAAGTGTTTTGTATGGGGATTTGCCTGCGTTCTTCTTGCGCCAATTTTACGGCCATCAGCGTAATAATCGAAAATGATCCCATCAAACATGGAGTTGTTCTTTCTATCGCCGCATCAGCCCATTGCCTTTGTGTTTCTACACCAAGATGCCGCCGGGATTCTTCAAAAGTAACCTCCAAGCGCCATCGTAGGACGAATGCTTCAATAATCTTTGTCGGGCTGTGTTCAATGTTGGTACTGAACAAGACTACTGGAGCAACCTCTTCTGATGGATCTTTTAATAATACCCAACGGATTGTCACCGGAGGTATGCCATAGGCATACCATAGACTTGTCCCAGTATAGATCAAAACTCGTTTCTTTTTGCTTTCATACCAATCTACTTCTAGCTCTTCCCAGGTAAGCGTCTTGTCTTTCAAAAGCTCGGTAAAAAGAGGAAGTCTTTTTCCTACAAGCCGCGGCCTGCCGCGTCGAAGAATCTCTCGGGGAGGAAAGTCAAATATGCGTGCATCGAAGCGCAATCTGGAGATTAAGGCGCTTTGCGCTTTTACGCAGGCATGAGCAATTTTGTAACACGCAAAACCCTGATCGGCAACTACCGCAAACTTCCGTTCCTTACCGAGCCAATACCGAATAACCAAGGGCAACTGGGCAGCCCATTCCGTTGATTTTTTGTGCCTTCTCCCTTTTAAATCACCCGTATTTTTAGAACTCGAGAGCGGTCTTTTGGGAGGAACAAGCTGTGTAAAAAAGGGTAAGGCCCAAAAGCGATTAAACATTGGGATTTTCACACATACGCTTGCAACCAACCATTGCAAACCGGTTGTCAATACTTTATGGCCCTTTGTTGATCTAACGGCATCCCTTTGCCGACCAAGTCCCTTGATCTTGCACCCCTTTCTTCTTTCAATGGTAGTATCAATAGAAATAAGCAGCTCCTCTTCAGATCCCGAGAATGATCTCGCAATTTCTAAAAGAAGGATTTTTGCACCCTGAAAAGCGCACCACTTTGCTCCACTTAAAACCCAATGAAATTTTGAAAAGTTTTTAATATTTTCTAGATGTAAACAGCGAAGCACATCCGCAATTGTACGACGTCCCTTACACAAAATATGCCCTAAGAATAATAAGCGAACATTTCGATCAATAGGACGAGAAAATAGTGGTGAAAAGAGAGAGAAAGTGCTTAGAATTGCATCCGATAGATCTAGCATTTTTGACCTCATGTTTTTTGCCTGCTAGCAAAATTTGAGAATCTAAGATGCTGATCTATCTTTTTTTATGCAAAAAAATCCTAAAGTCGAGACAGAGGGCACCGAGAAGAGGGGTGAATATTATTCTTCTGCTGTTATTTTTCCGCCTTATGTAACAACGCCTATTCGTCCATTTTTGTTCATAAGGCCATCTCCTATGATGTTGTCGTTGTAGACAAAAATCTTCTTCCTTCCTATTGTTTTCTCTTCACCTATGGCCAGATAGCTCAGTCGGTAGAGCAGAGGACTGAAAATCCTTGTGTCGCTGGTTCGATTCCAGTTCTGGCCATATTTTTTTTGCCAAAAAAATTGGCCAGAAAGCAAGCCAACTGCTTGGCTTGCGTCTGGAATCGAGTTGAGGGCTCTGTTTTGCCTGGAGGCAAAACAGCCCGAGATCGCCGCCCCGGCAGACAGCGGAACCGAAGGTTGCTGCGAGAGGGGTTCCAGTTCTGGCCATATTTTTTTTGCCAAAAAAAATTGGCCAGAAAAAAGGCCAAAGTCTTGGCCTTTTTATGGAATCGAGTCGAAGGCGGGTTTTGCAATCTTCGTAGTGCCCTGCTCGAAGGCAATATTGAAAAAGCGAAAACGGCCATCAGATATGGCGCAGATGTGACGAGCATTTCGCCGACGAGCTCCTTCAAAGCGCGAAAGGACAAACAGAAAAAAACAAAAGCAACAGACTAGCAGCTGTCGCATTCTTAATGAAGCAGCCTAAGAACAATGCGATACGGGGAAAACTCTCACGGGGGTCACACCACTCTATTGTGAACTCTTTCTTAAAGTTCATCCTTCAGTTGAGAATTTTTCAACTTATACTTAGATAGGTCATCTTCCAAAACTTGTTTTCTTGTCTTGTATTGTCCCTGCTTTGCAATCTTTGGTAATAAGTCACCGCGCAGTTTATTACCCTTTTCTCTTTCTTTATTCATATTGTTCTCGTGTATCTCTACATTGATATTTTCCCGTTCCATCGCCGGCTTGATATTTATGAGAGCTTCTGCGGCTATCTTAAGTTGATATGTACACCAAGACTGCTGCCAATTCCATTCCACACATTTTTGTTTCACTCTTTCAACTGCAAGGTCATTAACTACTTCATGATATTCAGTTAGTCTTTCCTGTGCTTCATCATGAAATTTCTTAGCCTCGTTAAAATCAGCACGGCATTTTATCCCTTCACGTTCTATATCATCTATCTCTGTTTGTAACCTGTCAATCTCGTTTGTGCAATCTTGAATTTCTTTTTCAGTTTTTGTAATTAAATTTCTTGTCTCTTTAATTTTATCCTGTTTTTCTCTTTGCTTAAGGTATGCATTAATTTCTGCGTTATATTTCTGATATTTATCATTCAGATCGTAAAGTTTATTAGCAACATTCCTTTCAAGTCCTTCTTGGACTAAAGTTTCATACCATGAAGTAGGTTCTTTAATTACTGAAATGACATTCTTGATTTTTTCCCATAAAGACTGGTCTTCCTCCACCGGCTTATGTTGCACTATCGCATCTATCGTCTCGGTAACCTTGTCATAGTGTTCAATTCCTTCTTTAATTTTATCGACAAATTCTTTCGCATCTTTAGAAGAGAGTGTTGCTGCCTCAGCGACAGGAAAAGAAAAGGTATGGTCGATGCTTTTACAGGCAGACTGCATATATTGATACATAGAGAAAAAAGAAGGTGAGACTTTATTAAAAAACATTGCTCCGTATGTATAGACTCTATCGATTAGTGGCCTTAGCACCAGCTCCCCTACAACTTCGGCTGGGGATTTGGAAATTAGAACAATTTCACCACTTGCATTTTGGTATAGACGATTACCAGGAATGCTTGGGTTGATAACGGAGTAAGTTTGATAATCCGAATGAATTTCCGTACCAGTTTGAGTATAACTACTTTCAAAAAAATTAGTGCTAACGGCAGATGGATTTCCACAAGTTTGTAGTGCTGTAACTGCCATAAAAACTCTCCTTTGATAAGGTTTAGGGCCAAAATCATATAAATAGTATTGCGACTAATTTTAAGTGTCTATAAAAACTCAGGGCTGACGCATTAAAATTCAAAATTGATGAAACGCGTTCTAAATGAATCTGAAGAAGCCAGGCCCGTCATCTTGTTTTTTTTGCCAAAAAAATTGGCCAGAAAAAAGGCCAAAGTCTTGGCCTTTTTATGGAATCGAGTCGAAGGCGGGTTTTGCCTGGAGGCAAAACAGCCCGAGATCGCCGCCCCGGCAGACAGCGCAACCGAAGGGTGCTGCGAGAGGGGTTCCAGTTCTTGGCCGCCATTAGCAAGATCTTTTCCGCTACGCGCGCGCTGGTGGGTTTGACCCTTGTGCAAGAAAGCGGTCGAAAACGGCGGTAATCTGTGCCGGATCATAACCCATTATACTGCCATCTTCGGAATCGATATCGTCCAATTCCTCACTATTTTGCGCTGGTAAATTCTGAGTTAGAAAGGGATTTTGTGATACGAGCCGCGTCGGAATTTCCACAATTGATTCACCAACATAATGGAGCTGGTAAAGTTGTCGAATTTGGAATATCTCGATGTAAGCCAAACAAGACGATATGCACCCTCTTATGTTAATGAAAAAACGGGTGATACAGTTGGCTCGTTGGATTTGTGCGTCCGCTAATCCGTACAGGTTGTGAATTTTACCTACGAGATATCCAGCTACGATGTAATCCATGGCGGTATTTTTATTTCGTGATTGATAAAAATCGTAGGCTGTCTGCGCCAATTCGTTGAGATCAACGTTTAGATCCCCTCTGGGGCCGATCACAGTGACATAAGGCGTCCCGAAGAAGCTATAATATGCTTCGATACCAGGCTGACTCAATATCCTTGCAGTTAGTTCATGTGCCATTTTTTTTTACTCTTTTTTGATTTTCATCTACTCACAAAACTCGCAAGAAAACAACCTTCACCCGTCAGTCATCAAGAGCTGCACTTAATCTTGAATGTACAACCTTACATGAACATGGACAAGAGATATCCGTCGGATCTCTCTGATAAAGAATGGGGATTGATTGCCGACCTTATGAGACCAGATCCGTCTGGCGGGCGGCCGCCCAAGCATCCGCGCCGTGAAATTCTTAACGCAATTTTTTA
>JBIOJU010000114.1:0-4670 GCA_044451165.1 Chlamydiales bacterium
GCATTTTCACATGCCATCGCTTCTTTATAATTTTTAATAGCAGCTTCTCTGCTCTCCATTCCCTTGGATGCAGAATATACTTCGCCTAAATGGAAAAACAATAACGGACGCGTTTCTCGAACGTTAAGAGCAAGACCCGCAGAGAGTGCCTCAACTGCTTTTTTTAGATCTCCATCCTTTTGCCGCAGCGTATAAGCGCCTCCGAGATTGCTATATAATTTCGCCCGCACTTCATCAGAAATATCTAACAGTTTCAAACCCGTTTCAGTGCATGCTATCATCTCATCAGCGTCTTTCGGATCCCCTCGCCGGCCCAGGGCTGCGCTCAGAAATAAAAGTAGTTGCGCATGCGTGGCGGGCTCGAGCGGCTGTATTGAAAGAGCTGTGCGAAGATGCACGATGGCTTTTAAAACATCATCGCGTCTGTTATTTTTAGTGAGAGCTTTTCCCAACATACCTAAAAGACCCGGCATCAAGCGCACAGGAACTCCTTTCATCCCGATCGCGGATTGCATCACCTCAACCGCTTCAGAGTTTTTTTTCTGAGCGAGAAAATTTACACATTGTGTCATACACTTCAAGACAGTTTGTTCGGCTTGACTCTCAGCAGATGAAGAGGAGTTGGAATTGGGTCTCGTTAGAGACAAACTCTTGGCTGGAAGAGATCGTGAACTTCCACTCTGTTGTGAAGATGAAGAGCTTGCCCCATTTTGATGAATGGTTAAAAGCAGCTTTGCCGCGACATCGTCGTTCAATTCATGAGAAAAGTTTTCCCCCGTTTTCTGCCTCTTTGCAGGAGGCCCCTCAACATCATTTTGTCCATTAAGTGCGTGTTGAGATCGTTTATGAGAGATAGGCTGGCTGGACACCGTATGCTCCGGAAGCAGTTGAGGATTTAAATCGTTTTTCTGAAGTCCGCTACTATATAAAAAGATCCGACTTTTTTCAATAATTGAAAAGAAGAGAGAACAGATCTTCTGAACCGATATTTTTTGCAGATTGAAAGTGCAGACGGAATCAAAGTATCGCCGTTAATCCAAAAAACAGAGAAATAAGAAAAAGCAGAACAAAAATAAAAAACAGAACTTTAGCAATTTGAATTGCTACACCCTCTACTCCCCTAAAACCAAACATTCCGGAAACGACTGCAATAATAAAGAAAATCGCTGCCCATTTTAGCATAAAACAGCCTCCTTCTTCTTGTGTTCCTCAGTCCGCAACGATGGTCGGGGTCGCCTGCGCATTCCCAAGAGACGCGGGAAGCTTCATCACGCGACGCGTGAGGACCATCCAATAGCCATATTCTCTTTTGAACTCTTTTTTCATGATTTTCATGTTAGAACGCGCCTCTTGAAGGCTTTCTTTTTTCTCCTCTTTCTCTTTGAGTCCGAGGTAGTGATTCTTCAGCTGCTTAACCTCTCGTAATTTAACGAGCACGTTGTCAGAAAGTTTTGTAATCTGCTCTACCCACGTTGCTTTATGATCATCTGGTAAATGGCGAGCTTTTTCGAGCAGTATCTGTTTTGTTTCGAGCAGCAATTTTTCTTCGATGAAGTAACGCGGATTTTTTCTTAGGTTATAGGCAAGACGCAACTTGCTAAACGTCCAAATGAGCCATTTGGTGGGATCAAAATGGTACCAGCGGATCCCGTTGCGGTAGTCGTTTGCAAATGTGTGGTGATAGTTGTGATAGCCCTCGCCAAATGTGAGCAGAGCAATGACGTAATTATCTACCGCAGAAAGCTCCTGACAATAGGTACGTGCACCCCAAGTGTGCGCAAGAGAGTTAATAAACCAGGTAAAGTGGTGGAGGAAAAATAGTCGAGTAAACCAAGAGAAAAGAAAAGCGTCGAGGTAGCTTCCGAAACACCACCCAACAACCAGAGTTGCAAGAAGATTAGTTAAGAGCATTAAAATGGGATAAAAGCGGTGCTGAAAACGGATGAGCGGGTTTTTCATCAAGTCGGCGACAACTTTTGGATCGATCTCTTTTGGCTTTTCAATCAGCCAAAAAAAGTGTGCATACCAAAACCCTTTTTTAATAGA
Organism: Chlamydiales bacterium; assembly: GCA_044451165.1. Taxonomy (GTDB): domain Bacteria; phylum Chlamydiota; class Chlamydiia; order Chlamydiales; family Rhabdochlamydiaceae. The sequence goes on from JBIOJU010000114.1 coordinate 2,047, forward strand.
ATAGGGGTCGCGATCCGTGTCGACAAAAGCGTGGTGAAGACGATGCTCAAAAGACCAGCGCAAAGCACTTCCTTGAGTCGCCATCGTTGCAAAAAAGAGTAGTATCCCTTCAAGAACCGGATGAATTTTGTATGAAGTGTGTGAATAGAGGCGATGGTAGCCGGCTGTGACACTGAGTCCGGTGATATACATCAAAATGGATGAGGTGAGAAGCATCCACCAAGAGGGGAAAAAATGCAGAAAATAAATGGGAAGGGATATTAATAATAAAAGATGATAGCTAACAATAAATAAAATTGGAACCCAATTAATATTTAAAAATTTCAAAACAACCCCCAATTAATATTTGACGGAGGGGCTCCTAATTTTTTGCCCATCCTGTCAGAATACTATCATAACTGCAAAACTCTGCCCAGTCGAAAAATTTAACCCCATGTACACAGGTCGGAAAAACCATTGAGGATGAGATAGTCATTGGCCTCGCTTGGTCAGGGCCCCTACGGGAGTAATGATAAAAATGATATAACGAAATAATGATAAGAAGAACCTTGCGGCTTTGCCGCTTCGGTGCCATGCGCCGAAAAATTTTTATCGTTCTATCATTCTATCGTTTTTATCATTACTCTCCCGTAGGGGCCTTTCGTAAGCAAGATGTGGGTCATAGGATCTCATTAGGAAGGGGGCCTTTGTCCTATGATGGCGGCCTCGTATCCTTCGGCATACCCGGCGCGATAGCCATCGGTGTGGCCGTTGTTATAAATTTCGATCGAGTTTTGTGTGCCCTTAGAACGTCCTTCAGAATATCCCTTGTCAAAACCTTCCGCATGCGCGTCGGTGAATAACTTCATGATGCAATCTGCCGGCTCAAGAGCAATTGCAAACAAAACCTGTTCGGTTCTTGAGTTATAAAGTATATGTGTGCACTGCTTGAGAAGTTCCTGGTTAGCTGCGTTGGCCTCATCTACCTCCAAATTGCCCGCCTTAGGGTAGACTTCAATCTGCGTTCCTAAGTACCAGTCATTGGGTAAACACTCGTAGTGTTTAGGAATGAGCTGCACGTTGTTCCACCATTCACTAAGGCTTCTCCAGCGCTTGGAAAATGCAATGACTTTCCAGCAGCTTTTGTCTGACAGCACAAAATATCCATTGGTATTGTGCAAAACAATCTTCGACGATAGCGTTTCCACCCTCTCTGGATCCGTTGCTTGTACAATCGAACCGCTTAAGAGCAGACATGCGATTAACAACTTTTTCATGAGATCCTCCTTTTAGGATTTGTTACGTAAAATAAGAACAACACTTTACGTGTTCGAAGAATTTACTCCCAGAAATCTCTTCTCGCTTGTATATGTGCTTTAACAACCCAGGAGACTTAACATGACCGGCCCCTCTCTTCTTTTCGGAATCATTTTATTATGCGCAAACGTGCAAGTGCATGCCGACGAAATATCCTCCCGAGAAGAGATCGCACGTGGAGGCGGAGGGCACAGTGGCGGTGGACATGGAGAAGGGCACGGAGCGCATGAAGGTGGCCATGAGGAGGAGCATGCGGAAGAAGGTCGAAGAGAAGGCTACTACGATGAAGATGGAGGTCCCGACTACTTTTACGAATCGGAAGACGCACCCTTCTGGGAAGGAGAAGAAGAGGAGCATGGAGAACGCGATCGTAGCGATGAAGGGCGTCATGAAGGACGAGATTAACGAAACGTGCTCGTATAATCAAACCAGGTGTCAAGATAGGAATAAAACCCCGGCCCATTGTACACCACGCGGATGCCGTTTGCGACGGTGAAGTTGAAGTACCAGTCGCGCCAAGAGGCATCGGTGAGTTTTGAAAGATGGTCGATCAACCGTGACGGCGCCCACTTATTCACCATGATCCCATAACGATAATTCCAAGAAAGCGGCACCCACTGCCATTTTGTCCCGACACCAAACTGGTATTTACGCTCAGCAGTTAATGTACGCCCTTCCGGGTTGTGCAAGATTCTGACCTGATAATCTCTATTGTCCAAACGGTAGTGAAAGACCTGATTTACAAATTCGGCGGAATTAAAGAGCTCTTTGATTTCAGCATCGGCTTCAGGATCATCTATTTGGGTAATGGTCCTAATAGGCTCAAGTTCTGAAAAAATTTCGGTCGGAATCTCTTCATATCCACGCAGGTTAAGATAAAAACTCTCATTATGCACCTTCAGCTCTGGGATGAGATCTTGTAGATGCCCGATCAGCTCTAATGGCAGATCTGCTTGGATCGCAAGTGACCAAGTTTGTGGATAAACGAGTCCCTCTGCCCAGAGTCTTTCACTTGTCGGATTATGGATCATGTAGATTGTATAGATCTCATTTCCAAAAGAGTAGTCGGCTTCGAGTGAGTAAAATTCCGTCGAATGAGCACATTTAAGAATTACAGCGTCAGCTTCTTCATCAAATGCTTCAGCGCGTAAAGCAGAAAACGCCGTACAGGCAAACAGAAGCACAGTTAAAAAGAGTTTTTGCATAAATTTCCTTCCTGAATAAGCAAAGATGATAAAACCGTCCTGGGATTTCTGCAAGAATAAGGATGAAACGATCGAAGTTATGCCGCCGCAACGCGCTTCAGGCTAAGATTTTTGCATAGAGAA
>JBIOJU010000115.1:0-4666 GCA_044451165.1 Chlamydiales bacterium
GTAGGAGGATGAATTATGGAAAAAGAAAACAGATCCATGCGCTTACTAATGAAAAAATATTGGCCGCTCGCGTCGCTCACTTTTATTGCGATTCTCGCGGCAACTGCACTCGCTTCGCACGACGCCTTTACTCATGCACGCTGGATGCACTACTTCATGGGCTTTTTTCTCTCTCAGTTTGCGATGTTGAAGATGTTTCGCCCTGTCGATTTTGCAGACGGCTTTCAGATGTATGATCTCATCGCAACAAAAAGTCGTGTCTATGCTTTTCTCTACCCATTGATCGAGCTGGGGCTCGGCATGGGTTACCTTGCATTTTTTGCTCCCACTTTCATCTATCTTGCAACAATGCTTATTCTGGGAATTGGAGCAGTCGGGGTCATCAAAGCCCTAAAACGCGGACTTGATGTGCGCTGCGCCTGCATGGGCACCGTCTTGGACGTCCCGCTCTCCACGGTCACGCTCATCGAGGATCTTTCCATGGTTGCCATGGCGTTTATTCTACTGGTTACACGTTAGATAGCTGATCGCCACCCCTTCGTCGTCTCTTTGAAGTGGATCTCGTCCCCGTTCATCTTCTCTTCAAGATCGGCAATCTTTTTCAACATCGTGGCAATTTTTCCATCTCGATCGCTCACATGTTCTTGGTAGAGCAGTCTCAATAGAGATTCAGAAGGCTTAGGAATGTCAATCTTATCACGCTCCCACCTTCGAATCGCTTGTTCGCTCACTCCCAAAAGCCTTGCAAGTGTGTCTTGAGACATTAACATTTCATGTCTTAGAAACCTCACCTCATCTCCAGACAAATCTCTTTTTGAGGAGATCAGAAAAAGGCCAATCGCTTTGTGTAGCCCATCCAAATCGTGTATAGTAACAGATTTACCCCTGGAGGTCTTGATCATCTTGTACCCATTTAATAGGTAGATGTTTTTTAAACCCGATTCTATGTAATGGTATGCATCTTTCATAATTACCTCTAAATTACCGTTACAATTTCCAGGCGCGACTCTTGAATGACAACGACAACCTGTACAACTCGCCCTGCGGAAAATCGCTTCAACTTTATTCGCCAGTCTCCATATCTATCCAACGTTGGTCCGTCTATACCTTTTCCATGCCTTAACACATCGAATATTTGTCTGATTGTTACTTTTCTTTCTCGCATCCTCAATTGTACATGGGGGCTGTCCCAGTACACATTTTCAGATTTTTTCGACACTTCATGGGCAATTACCGCCCATTCATCCAAAGACCTCCGTCGGGTCTTCGGGTTGGGCATCTTCACCACTTTCCCCATGGAACCTCCATGTTAAGCACAAACCATTCAACCTGTCAATATGATAGGTCAAAATGTAAGGTTCATTAGTGTAGAAAACTCCATCAATAAGGTCAAAAAAGATTTGCAAAAAAATGCGCCGAGGCCAGCATCACAGCTTAAGCAAGCTCGGGCAAAGCCAGAAGAGAATGTACGGTGTGTGCTAGATCCGTTATGGGACCTAGTAAACGCACAGCATCTCGATGGTGATAAAACGCACAGACTTCAGGACCTAATTCAAATGCCATCGGATCTTCACTGTGGATAAAGACCTGCTTTTTGCTCGCTAGCGAAAAGCCGAGTTCAGCGTGTGTTCCTTTGCCGCCAGGAAGGAGAACAACCACGAAATCTGCCCTCAGAATTCCCTCAAATTCTGCATGGGCGACTTCTTGAAGTCTTGCCTTACTTGTCTCCCTTACACTCCCATGCACAGTCCAATCATAGGTGATCTCGTGCCCTAGCAATTTAAGAAGATCTCTCACCGCGTTGTGAGATGACGTACGTGAAGTAGACGTTGCAATATAGTATTTCATGCGTTTATTAACCCCTCAGGTAAATAGGTATAACACAGAAAAACCCTTTGTGCAAAAGACGTTGGAATCACGTCATGCAAAATCATGAGCAAAAATTTCTTTACTTTTTGCAGAAGCTATGGGAAGAGGAAATATAGAACGGTCAAGCTTAAGGAGTCTTGTATGATGAAACGAACAATTGGTGCTCTGGTATTCCTCATCGGTCTACTCATGCTGGGAGGATCGATCTACATTAAATCCCAGGTGCTTGCAGGAAAAGAGCAGATCTCTTCTGCGCAAAAAAATGTCGATAATGGGAAATCGCTCTTCTCACTGAGTCCATACACGAAAGATGCTGGCGATCTGATGGCGGGCTCTATGCAAAAAAAAATCGATGCCGGAACCGCTGAAGCTAATCGCTACGAACAGATTGCTCGCTGGCTGCAGATCGGTGGAATTGTGTTCATGATCGCGGGAGCTGGTATTTTCCTTCTTGGCAGGAAAAAATAACGGGCTCATACTTTTAAAGCATGCAAATGTTTCGGCGAATTATCTTGAGCGTGCTGCTGTCTACATATGCTGTATCTGCATCTCAATCTCAACCTAATGTCAACGAGGATTCCGATCATTTTTTTCAGGCAATTCAGCAAAAAGCTCTTTATTTAACAACAGGAGCTGCCTTCGGAGCGGTATCATTCTTGACAAGGGCGGCAAGTGGAATAGTCCAGCTCTTTGGAGAAAAAACTGCACGGGAAGAGTGTTTATACCTTAGTAACCTTTGCAATTCAGTATCTCGCCACCTAACAGAAGAATTTTTCCATCCTTCTCGGGCTTCCGTTGAATTGGAGAAAGAGATCGTTCCCATCTCTCATCTCTCTTGGCATCTCAACCGGCGGCAACTTGCGCAGATCCCCGCTATTTGTAAAGAAGAGAAGGAACTTCTCCTCTTTCTTGAAAAACACTGGCTTGCAAAGTCTACAGGCTTTTTTTCATCTATGATTCGGTGGGTGCTTCCCTGCTTTGGAATTGCGATCCAGGTGCATCCAGAAACAACCCACTCTTACGCTCGAATGACCGGATCGACTCTCTCTCTCACTTACAAAAATAGAGTAGAAACCTGGATACGATCTCTTCCTCATCCCGCGCATTTTCCACTGATTTTAACACGCCCTTCATCCGTGCGAGAGTATCTGCCTACTTCAATTGTGTTCTCTTCGGATGATGCGCTCGAGACAATCGCACACAGACTCAAAGCGGAAATGCAGGCTGGTGAGAAACAGGTCCTTTTGGATCTTACCCCTCTTTTTTCACAAAAGATCCGCACGCGCAATGAGTGGCAGAAAATATGGAACGGTTTTCGGGCTCCTTTTACACAAGTGTGCCAAGCCCTCTCTTTGGACCCTGAAAAGATTCTCTGCTTCCAGACATTGCGACAAGAGGCGACTGGAGGTATTCGCCTGCTACCCCTTACCAGCAGCACGCAGGCGCTTGAAGAGCAGCACCAGTTTCTTCAAAAATGGGTTTCCACATTTGGGTTAACAGCCAATCGCATCGAACTGGATAGAGCCGCTGTTTCTGCAGATCATCTCTCATTTCCTGCATTGGAAAATGTTACAGCTAACGCTCTTCACTTAGAGCAAGAGAAGTTTTATGCGCAGATTCTCACTTTTGAAAAAAGTTGGAAATCGGAACATCCTCAAAAAAACCTCATGGTCAAAGGTAGTCTCAAACTTCTTAAATCACTTCTTGCTACAATCTCTACTGAGAAATGGAATAGCATCTTGCATTCGATCACTAAATCTCATGCAACAGAGCTTGCTTTTACGCAAATTGCTCAAAAACTCAGCAGTTTAAGGGAGGAGACCTCCTTTTCCGAAATAGCGTCCCATCTAGAGGAGATTTATGCGAGCCTTGCCGCTCTTCTTGAAATTTTTGAGCCGTACACTCTCTCTGATTTTCCGAAGATCTACTCTGGCCTCATCACATCTCCATCCGATTTAAAGCCCCTCATCTACTCTACTCTTCACACGTCAGGGATGACAAGCCTCGCTGGCATTTTCAAAACAGCAAAAAATGTTCTGGGAAGGGCACCAAACATCCTTTTTGGAGAGAACGCCTACTTTGAATGTATTAGCGCAGCCCAGCAGATTGGTCCCACATGCTCCATCGAAGATGCGCGTGAAGAAGAGTGGGAAAAGGTTGATCTGATTCTCGGTCAGTTCAACCCAGCATTAAAAAGAATCGAGACCAATCCGATAGATTACAAGGTGGAAAAGATTGCAGATGCGCTCCGTCGCGCTCTCAATGCAAGACAAGAAAAATCGATCATTTTAGCGCTCGACTGCACGCTCGATTATATCGATTCTCCGAAAGCATCTCATCTCTTGAACGAGTTTCAAGAAGAGATAAAGCTGGGGAATTTATGCATCATTGCCTATCGAAGTGGGCTTAAATTTGATCTTTTTGGCATGGATAACTATTGCGGCGCGCCTCTTTTCATGATCCGCAACAATGATTCTAAGTGGAAAGCTTTTGATGCACTTCTTACCGATCCTGTGCTGCAGGCGGATAGTCTCAGTACAAACTGGTTTTGCCTTGCCTATCAAAATGTGAGTGCCGAATTAGAAGGCTATCGCAAACAGATCTTCGATAACACACGTGCACTCTTAACAAAGATACCACGTGAACTTTTTGGCAACTCCCCATACCGTATTGTTCCGGTAGAAGCGAATGCTGATGCAGCATTCATCGACATTAAAATTTCAGGCCCTTTGCACCAAATTCGAGGCTCTACACTGGTTGGAGGGACGTTCGTTTTAAAATGTTTAGAAAATGGACA
>JBIOJU010000116.1:0-4588 GCA_044451165.1 Chlamydiales bacterium
ATTGTTGTGTTGTGTCCATTGAGATTCAACGTTCCATTCACAGTGACAGCAGCGTTTGCATTCAGCTGATTTATGCCCTGTACGTCGATCGTTGCACCACTGCTAATCATCACCGCGGTGCTAGGAACTGCAGGTCCTGTTGTTACGTTTAATGCGAGTGTCCCAGCATTAACTGCTGTTGATGCGCCTGTATAGGTATTCGGGCCTGCTCCTGCAAAGGTTAGAGTCCCTGTGCCGGCCTTGACTATCCCGGTAGAGCCTGTATTGCTAATGACATTATTGATCGTCATGCCATTTGCAGAACTTCCTCCGATTGTAAATGTGCGCGTAACCGCACCCGCGGTTGTGTTAATGTTTAGAGGTCCTGAAAGAGTAGCTGTGCCGCCATTTGTTGCATCGAAGGCGATGTCTCCTACAAGCTGCACGGGGCCGGAAATGCTGGTATTGCGCATGGTAAGAGCAGAAGATGTACTTGTCAAAACAAGAGGATTTCCCCCCTGTGAAAAGGTTCCACTCTGGAATGTAAAACTGCCGATTGTTTGCGCAAATCCCCCAAAATCCAAAGTGCCGCTACTCAGCGTGACGTTAGAAGCATGCGAGATCTGATCTGCGCCTCCGCAGAGTAGCGTTCCGCCAGTGATGATCAGATCTCCTGGAACACCTGCTTCTGCTTGCGTATTCACAACCAGCGTTCCCTGGTTTACGGTTGTCGGTCCCGCGTTATTGCCGCTGACAGACCCGGGATCGTACAGAAGAACTCCAAGGCCTGTTTTTACAAATGTGGCTGAGGAATTAACAGGCGGCAAAAAATCAACATTGAGCTCCATATCCGGAACAGAAGGAGTGCCTCCCCCGCTGCCGATGTTAAACGTATAAGTTGCATCGGGCATTACATTAAGGTCTCCTCCAGTTATGACTGCAGTCGCCCCGGGTGATGGATTGTAAGTGATCGTGGCGCCTCCGGCGTCTGTAAAAGAGAAATTTCCATTCAATGTTTGTCCACCCATCGTGAGGACGTTGCCTCCATTGGGAAAGATGATAGAACCCGTTACAGTCCCGCTGATGATATTAAGGCTTTTAACAGAAGAAGTATTATCGAAAGTAAGAGATCCCCCGTTCTCTACAACAACGTCCTGGAGACATTGGGCATTTGTATCAATGAATAGGTTTCCTCCTGAGATCGTCGTGGTCCCAGTATAAGTGTTGCCAGTATTAGAACTAAAAATGATACCCCCGAGTCCTGTGATTGTAATTCCGCCCGCACCCGAAATGACATTGTTAATTGTCCCTCCCGCACCTGTATCTACAGAGATAGCTAGATTGCTATTCAGTATGGTAGGCAGAGCCAAAAGCAGTTGTCCACCACCATTGATCGAAGTGAGATTAAGCTGGGCGTTTCCGGAAGTCGTTTGAAAGGTCAGGGCGTTTGAATCCTGAAAAATGAGTAAATTAGGATTATCGATATCAAGTGTGCCAATTGTGATGGGTTGACCTAATCCAATTGTAGGATTAGGTTGCGTATTCGAATTTCCAAAGATTGCAACATCATCTACATGCTGTGGAACAATGCCGTTGCCCCAATTCCCGGGGACATTCCAGGTTCCACTGCCATCTACCTGCCATGTACTTGTATCTTGAGAAAAGAGCATCTCTTTTCCCAACAGCAATGAGAAAAAAAAGATGCGAATTTGGCGTGTAGTGAGGCGCATAGATTTTAGGTGCACACTAGCCACGGATGCTATAAAATTCCAGAAAGATCTTTACATGAGCTGTCATTTTTCGCTGCTAGCACAATTAAATAAAATTCTTTACAATCCGAAATATGCTCTCAGTGATTCTTTATGGTCGGAACGACCAGCATGAGTACAACTACCAGAAGCGGCTTGCAATGGGGCTCAATTGCATTGCGGAACTGCTCACCATGGAGGGCGATGAGATCCTGTTTGTGGATTACAATAGTGCAAATGACGAACCGACGGTGATCGAGGTGTTGCAGGACACATTGACGGAAAGGGCCAAGGGGCTCATTCGGACGATTCGCGTGAGGCCCTCTCATCATGAGGAGATGAAAAGCTCGCTCCCTCTTCTTGAGCCTGTAGCAAGAAATGTGGCGCTTCGGAGAAGTAATCCAAAAAACAAATGGGTCTTGTCGACCAATGGAGATATGCTCTTTGTACCAGTGAGTGAGAAGGAGTCGCTATCAGAAATTGTTTCCGGTCTTCCGGAAGGGTTTTATCTTCTGCCCCGCTTTGAGCTGCCGGAAAATTTATGGGAACTCGGTCTAGATCGCATGGACCCGCAGGGAAACATCGCGTTTCTAAAAGAAAAGGGAACGGCGATGCATTTAAATACGATGGTGCGAAGGTCGGGATTTCTTGCCTATGACAACCCTGGCGATTTTCAACTGATGCTTCGACGAGATATTTTTCATATTGGAGGGTTTGATGAGAAGATGCGTTCGAGATGGCATGTAGACGCTAATTTGTGCAGAAGGATGTCTCTCCTTCGCAAACAAAAACCCGACCAGCTAGAAAATCGTTTGTGGGGATACCATTGCAACCATACAAGAAAAGATTCTCTTCTTCACAAAAAGCACCATTCGGAAAATGACTGGTCCAGATTTGTTGGAAAGATAAATGCGCCGATGTTGCTCGACCAGAAACAGTGGGGTCTCGAGGGTAAAATTTTAGAAGAGATCAGATTGGACCCGTCGAGAAGCAGGCATGAGAGCCACACAAAGGGGATAAGCTCATCTCTACAAGCGTCGAAGGTGTCGCCCGAACTTCTTTTTCACGCAAGCTCCTATAATCAGATCGACTATGCTTCCGCAAGGGTCTTTCCTCACCTGGTAGATCATTTTTGCAATTTACCTGAAGAGTGTGTGATCGCCTACATGGGCTACAATCAGACACTGCTCTCACTGATCCGCCACTATTTTTCCGAGAAAAAGTGGAAGGGGAAGATTGTGGAACTGCAAGAGGTAACAGACTCAACACACCCGCTTCTATGGGTATTTGACTTTGGTTTTGACCTAGAAGAGGATAAAGAGTACGAGGAGGGAAGAGGCGAGTTAAAACTGCTCATGAAAAGGTTCATCAAAATTGTCCGTTCAGCGAAAAGTCAGACAAAATTCATCGGCATCAACGTTCTTAACACCGACTTTCGAGCTCTTTATTACCAGCACCTCCACAATTCAGAAGGAAGCTTTGCCTCAGGCGTTGTCTATGGGTACGCCAAAAAGAAAAACCTCTTGGGAAATTTTTCCAAGCAGGGCATTGGCCTTAAAAGACGGCTCACTTTTCTTTCGCACTATCTCGTGACACGCCATCTCTTCAACCAGTCTGACAAGATCCGCAGCTTGCTGCATCGCACCAAGCTTTTAGACCAGTTCTTTAAATATTAAATAGGTGTCAAACAGCTTTACAGATTTTCTTCCAAGAGCTCGAGCTGCTTGAAGTGGCGGAGAAGGTCGCGGAAGTGGGCAGCTTCTTCAAAGCGAAGCTCTTTTGCGGCTCGACGCATCTCAGTCTCACACTCGCGAATTTTGCGGGTGAGCTCATCGCGCGTGAGGTGTGTGGGTTTTGCTTCGGCAGCGGCTTTAGTGGGAAGGATCTCGCCGAAGCTTTCAGCGAGGCCTTCGATGCGGCGGCCCTTAACCGTCATGGGTGTGATGCCATGTTTCTGGTTGTACTCTTCCTGCAGTTTGCGACGTGTCTCTGTGATTGTGAGGGCTTGCTGAATGGAACGCGTGATCTTATCTGCGTACATGATGACGCGGCCGTTGACATTTCTTGCAGCTCTACCGCAGGTTTGAAGAAGAGATGTTTCGCTTCGCAGGAACCCCTCCTTGTCAGCATCTAGAATAGTGACGAGCGAAACCTCGGGAATGTCTAGCCCTTCGCGCAAAAGATTGATCCCCACCAGAACATCAAAAACACCTTTTCTTAGATCGTTGATGATCTGCACCCGTTCAAGAGTGTCGATATCGGAATGGAGGTAGCGCGCACGAACGCCAATCTCTGTGAGATATTTGGTGAGATCCTCTGAGAGCTTTTTGGTGAGCGTCGTAACGAGTACTCTATTTCCTTTTTCGGTCTCTTTGCGGATCTCTTCAAGGGCATCATCGACCTGAGTGGTAGCGGGTTTTACTGTGATGAGCGGATCTAGTAAACCCGTGGGACGGATGATTTGTTGTGCAACATCTCCTTTAGCTTCTTGAACTTCCCAATTGCCCGGCGTAGCAGAAACATAGATCACCTGACCGACATACGTTTGAAACTCTTCAAATTTCAAGGGTCTATTATCGTAGGCGGAGGGTAGACGAAATCCAAATTCGACCAGGGCCTGTTTGCGGGCCCGATCTCCATTGTACATTGCATGAAGTTGCGGAAGGGTTTGATGAGATTCGTCAACAAAAACGAGAAAATCTGGGGGAAAATAGTTGAGAAGACAAGAGGGAGGCTGGCCTGGAAGACGCCCGCTGAAATGCCGCGAGTAGTTCTCCACTCCTTTACAAAATCCGATCTCCTTGATCATTTCGAGATCATACGTGGTACGCTCTTTGATTCTCTGAAGTTCAATGAGGCGG
>JBIOJU010000117.1:0-4553 GCA_044451165.1 Chlamydiales bacterium
CATCCTCTCTTCCAGGGAGGGGGGAATGGCGCGTAGCTTCCAGGAGTTTCCGCTCGGCATGATCACAAAAAGAGCGGGATGCTTCTCCCCACCTAATTCAAAGAAGCTCTCTTGCCAGGGGATCGCTTTTTCAAAAAGAAGATAGGGAAGCTTCTCTTGCATGACCTCTTCAACCTTTGCCTTGCAAGCCAGAATATAGCGGTAGCGCTCTAGCAGACGGCTCAGATGCCCGAGCACAAAATCAAGCGCCTGAAAAAACGCTCTGTTTTGGAGCTCTTCTGGCGCGTCATACTGAACAGGCACAAAATTTGCAATCACATGAGAAAAGGTGCAGACGCCGGTGGGTGTTGTCACGTGGCCTGTGTCATGCGCATCTACTCCCAAAATCAGCGACCGGTTAAAAAAGTCGTAGGTCGGATGGTCTATTTTCCCAATTTCTCGAAGATAGAGCAGGATCATCCCCGCGCTGCTTAAATCACCCTGATAGCTAATCTGGTGATGATCAAACCGCTTTTGCGCAGGGTCGTACACCCCTCCCACATCACACACGTATTCGCACCGCTCAAGTAGCGATGGATCGCGGGACCTTACAATCTTCTCGCGGTCGATCAATTGAAAAAGGAGAAGAAGCCCACACGCCGTCACCTCATCCGCATGAAAAGAGCCATCATGCGTCCCAAAGCTTCTCGGATTTAAGTCCTTAATAACCATAAAGTTAAGATCACCATTCTACAAAAGGTATTATCATTGTGATTAGAACCTTCCCATGGTATAATTTTTATACATTTTTGCAAAACAAAAGGTAAAACGATGAGTGATAGGTGCTGAACTGAAGAAAGAAATCCGGAAACGGGAACGCAATCGGCAACATTCACGATTTAAGGCAACAATCTTTTTCTCTTTCGTTCATCACTCATCACTCATAGTTCATCACTTCTTTTTCTTCTGTTCATCGTTTCTTTTTTCTCCCAGCTAGGCTAAATCTAGCCATATGCAGGAAAATGCTCTCTCTTCTTCCCACTTCGATCTCATAACGCCCGATGGATATATCAAGCAGCTACATCCGTTACCGGATGGAACCCTTGAAGCGATCGTCCATATCGAAAAAATCTCGCCCACATTTGTGGGCTACAGAATTGATCCTCAAGACCTTCTCTTTAATTTTAAAAGCACGCTTGCCCAAATTGGAGTAAATGGCGTTGGAAAAGAGTTTTTCCTCGATGCAAAAACAGCAAGCGCAGAAATGCGCGTTCATCTTGTAGGCATCGATTCTCTCGGAAAAGAGATGTTGCGCTACTTTGAACCTGGAGCTTTCATCGGCAAACTCTTTGCACGAGACCCTAGAAGGCGTGTCCGCTCGCCAGACTACATGATGCGTATGTTTGGGCGGTGCGACAAGCAGGGTAGACCCCTTCTTGCGCTTGGTGGAGGAAATCACCATGAGCTCGTTTTGGAGCGTATCCAAGGAAGGCTTGTCGCCTTCTTAAAGCTTCTTGACGGACGCCTAGAATATGATGAGGCAATTTTTGGGCTTCTCCCGGTGCTGGGAAAAGCACTCAAAGAACAAAAACTTGCCCTTCGCCCCCTAGTGCAGCTGATGCAACTCTGGACAAAAGGGGCAAAACGTCTCGTGAAGCCAGGAGAACTCCTTCTTGTAAGAACCGATCCTCTCCACATTCGCACGATGTTTGCACATGTTGTCGAGGAGCTACTGCCGCGCGGCTTACGCCACACATCTGCTGCCATTTTGGAACCGACAACACTCGCCTCGGGAGATGTCTACGAGCTCTTTGGATCATCCAACGAGGAGCTCACGCAGATCCCTCTAGAATTTTACACGCTTGAGCCCTACCGAGAGCATGTCTTTTTTGTCGACCGCGACCAACTTCAAAGCTCTCTTGAGCAGCCCAGCGCAATTTTTCAAGCATTTGACACAGCCCCTCAGCCCCACGATCTACATACGGCAGTTTTTGTGGTGAAAGGTGAACAACTTCTCAACTTGAAAGAAGAAGATTGGATCATTCGGCAGCCTGTGAAAAGTGCATTTCCCGGACTCATCCATCCTGGAAGGCAAGCTCTCATGGTTGAAAGGTATATCGAGCAGCAACCCTCCTATCCTTTTTTAAAGAAGATCGAAGAGGGTGTCATCACAAGTGAGGGCATTCTTTTTGTCCGCTACTTTCCCTCTCCCCTCATGAAAAAACTGCTCATCGGTGATGTGGTCCAAAAAAATTTGAAGGGGCTCTACTTTGAAAAGCCCTCCTTCTCTTCTGGAAACTTCTTCTCGCACGAAGATCGTTCGATGCTGCTCGACTTAGCAAAATTTGCCATCCCCGTATTTTGGGTTGATCGAGAGAGCGGGCAGATTTTGCAATATGTTCCGAAACCAGAAAAAGATTGCGGGATGTTTGTCCCCTTGCACCTTGTGGATACGTTTTTAAAAGCGACCTATTTTGGCGTGTACGGCTCCAATCTCAAGGCGGATACTGATTTTGAGTTAGAACTCACCTCACTCCTCGAGGGAATACAGCAAATGAAACAGGAAACCAATCATCCTCTTCTCTCAAAAAAAACGCCCATTGCGCTTGTAACAGGTGGCGGTCCTGGCGTCATGGAGATGGGCAACAAGGTGGCAAAATCGCTTGGAATCTTGTCGTGTGCAAATATTGTCGACTTCCACATCAAAAATGCGATTGTAAACGAACAGAAACAGAATCCTTACATCGAAGCCAAGATGACCTATCGGATCGACCGACTCGTAGAACGGCAAGCAGAGTTCAATCTCGACTTCCCCATCTTTCTGAAGGGAGGCATCGGGACAGATTTTGAATACACCCTCGAAGAGGTGCGAAGAAAAGTTGGCTCGACGCGTGCAACACCCATCATTCTTTTTGGAGAGCCAACCTACTGGAAACAAAAGATCGCGTCACGCTTTCAATGCAATTTAGCAAGTGGAACGATCGCCGGTTCAGAATGGGTAAGCAACTGCTTCTTCTGCGTGCAAACAGCAAAGGCAGCACTTAAAATCTACCAGGATTTCTTTGAAGGCACTCTGCCGATAGGCAAACACGGACCCATCTATGATGATGGCTTTGCCACCATCATTTAAAGTCAAAAGTCAGAGTGCAAAATGCAAAAGTGAAGAAAGTAAGAAGAGATGCTTTTTCCCTTCGGTTCTGCATTCTGCATTATGACTTTTGACTTTCCCCTTACCATCCCCAGGAGAAGCCAACTTCACCATACTTAGTACGGTCTTTGAAAAATTGTCCTTCGTATGAATAGCCTGTATGGTAGTCGGCGTAGACGCGCATTTTGCGCCCGACCCCCTGCATCTTGCTGAACTCATAACCCAATTTTACAGTCGCATCAAAATTCCAGTTTCTGACTTGCCAGTTTTCAATGTGGATCGCAAGAAATGGTGTACCGAAGAGACGATGGTAAGAGAGCTTTCTTCCAAATGCACGAAATTCTGCTCCATATTCCAGATAAAATGTTTTCATCGGAAATGAATCGTCGCTATGGAAGATGACCCCAGGGCCAGCATATCCGCGAATCCCTTTCGTGAACTGGTATGAAGTGAAAAAGTCGACCGCCTCAAAACTCGGATTTTTTCTTCCACAAACATACTTGCGGTGATTTTTCATGAGCTCATCGCCCAAGTGACTCGAAATATGATAGACGCGCAACCGAAACGACCATTTGTCAACCGCGTACGTCACAGGAATGCTCACAAGATAGTCGGTGTTGATAAGTTCGCTTACCTCGCGACTGTGGCGGCGCGGCACATCTCTAAAGTTAAACACAGACCAGACGCCCGCCTGGATGCCAATCTGCATATCCCCCTGCCAGCGCAAAACGTTTCTCCAACGAAACACAGGAAAATCATCGCCCACGCACACCGATGCCACATTGCGACCCACCACCTTGTCGCCACCACGATAAGCAACAAAATACATCGGCTCTCGCGGGTCGGCCACAAGCGGCTGAAAAAGAACTGTGGATTGAGGAAACCAGATTCCCCGCACGCGAGGTTCCATCTGCTTTTCTTTTGCAGCGATCTCTTTGGGAGTGGTGTCCTTCTGCACTTCCACAGTTTTTACACCATGGATGTCGTAGACAAAGTTTAAAATGCTGTTATACAGAAGATCATTTTTCGGCATGTTGGCAAGGATCACCTTGTGATCCTTCACAGAAACTAGCACCCGATGCTCATAGTAGTGCATATCCAAAAGTGCCTGGATATACCCTTCCAAATAGAGATCAGAAACCGCGTCAAACTTGTCCTCCGGCATACTATCAGTACGCGTCAGAAAATTCACATCCGGTCTCCCCATCACCGCAACAGACGAGTCATCCGCAAAAAGAGAAAGAGAGAGTAGACAGGTCGAACTAAAACCGAGCAGCAGCTTTCGCATGAGCATTTCACCCCAATGAAAATATTACGTATAAACAAATCCCTAAATTGCCGCAAAAAGAATCTACAGCTAAGATGCTCTGATGAACGACATTTCGGGGCAATAGCTCAGTGGTTAGAGCAGCGGACTCATAACCCG
>JBIOJU010000118.1:0-4540 GCA_044451165.1 Chlamydiales bacterium
GCTGGTGAGTGAGCCTGCCTCTATCAAGGGCCTGCATACCAAAGTCACCAAAATCGAGAAAATTCCCAGCCTTACTTTTGCCAGCCTGAGAGCCCTTCTGCATTTTGCGATATTTCGTTCGTACTGGAAATTGTGCCATAAATATTAGCCTCCCACCTTCGCAGCGGCCTCTTCACCTTTATTGATCCAGACCTTTACACCGATCGAGCCGTAGGTAGTCTCAGCACGTCCCATCGCATAATCGATCTCGGCGCGGATGGTGTGTAGAGGTACACGCCCTTCTTTATACCACTCTGTTCGGGCAATCTCTGCTCCACCAATTCTTCCTGCAACCTGCACCTTAATGCCTGCTGCTCCGGCATCACGCGCGGCCTGCATCGCTTTTTTCATGACGCGTCTAAATGGCACGCGACGTTCGAGCTGTTTCGCGATTCCATCTGCTACCAGTTTGGCATCTAAATCGGGACGCTTGATCTCTTCCACTTCAATCCAGATATCTTTTCCTGTGAGCTGTTTGAGCTCCTGCTTTAATATATCGATCTCAGCGCCCTTCTTTCCAATCACAAGCCCTGGGCGAGAAGTGTGAATCGTCACTTCAATTTTGCCACTCATGCGCTTGATGACCAGCTGTGATGCGTTTGCACAGCAAGATTTGCTCATAAGAATTTTGCGGAGCTCGACATCTTCTCCGAGAAGAGTTCCAAAGTCCTGCTTATTGGCAAACCAGACCGATTTCCATTTTTTAGTGCGTATTAATCTAAAACCAATTGGCGATGTCTTTTGTCCCATTCTGGTTACTCTGCTCCCACTACGATTGTGAAATGGCTTGTACGCTTCATGACTGGCACCTGGCCTCCGCGGCTCTTTCCTTTTGATCGTTTTAGTACCGGTCCCGCATCCACTCGGACTTCTTTTACTTTTAGATCTCTTCTTTGCAAGTTGAGCTGTGTCTCTGCATTGGCAACGGCGCTATCTAGTGTCTTTTTCAACAGTCTTCCAGCCTTTAGATTAGTGAGCATGAGTTGAATTGTTGCATCTTCAACCATGAGCCCACGAATCACATCGGCCATAAGCCTTGCCTTGCGAGGGGGAATTCTTATGTGTTTTGTTATCGCACGTGCGGTTTGCATAATCTATTTATCCTTTACCTTTTGCTGGGGCAGCAGCGGCTGGCGCGGATGCTGCGGCAGGAGCCGCTCCGCCTCCGGACGCGCCTCCTGCAGGAGCTCCTGCAGCAGCTTCTGCGATCTTCTTCGATCCGTGACCTTTAAAGATGCGCGTGGGAGAAAATTCACCGAGCCTGTGTCCTACCATATTCTCTGAAACAAACACTGTGATGAATTTACGACCATTATGCACTTCAAACGTGTGTCCAATCATATCAGGAATAATCATCGATCTTCTAGACCATGTTTTCACGGGCCTTTTAGCACCAGCCTGATTCTGTTTCTCCACCTTGTCTAAAAGATGATGGTCAACAAAAGGACCTTTTCGAAGTGATCTTCCCATTTATTTTCCTTTATCCTCTATTTTCTACGATCCTGAACGATCCATTTATTAGATTTACGTTTAGAACGAGTACGAAATCCCTTAGTATACATTGCCCACGGTGTTTGTGGGAGATAACCGTTATGTTTTCCTTCGCCTCCCCCGTGCGGGTGGTCGACAGGATTCATTGCCGTACCGCGCACCGTCGGACGAATTCCTTTCCAGCGCATACGACCCGCTTTTCCTTCAGACCGGAGATTTCTTTCCGCGTTGGAAACAACGCCTAAAGTGGCTCTGCAATTTTCATTGATGAGACGAATCTCTCCAGAGGGCATTTTTAATGTGACGTATCCGGCGCTGCGCGCCATGAGCTGCGCGGAAAGCCCTGCGGAACGCACAAGCTGACCACCGCGGCCAGGATAGATTTCGACGTTGTGAATAGAAGAACCGAGCGGAATCTGCTTCATGCGCATACAACATCCAACATCAAAAGAAGCCTCATCACTCGTAGAAACCTCGTCGCCTCTTTTTAACCCCTGCGGCGCCAAAATGTAACGCTTCTCGCCATCTGCATAGTGCAGAAGTGCAATGTGAGCACTCCGGTTAGGATCATACTCAATAGCGAAGACTGTTGCTGGCACATTTTCTTTATCGCGCTTGAAATCCACAAGCCTGATCACTTTCTTGTGCGCTGCACTTCCTCGATGGCGGCAGGTCACATGACCATGATGGTTACGACCTGAAGTACGCTTCAGGCGCTTCAGGAGGGACTTCTCAGGTTTAATCGTCGATCTTCCCTCTCGCGTTAACTCACCATTGCTTGTCAAAACAAGATGGCGCTGCGTAGGGGTAATTGGACGGAATTTTTTAGTCATAGATTACACCTTTTCCTCAAGAGCATCTCCCGCCTGGAGTGTCACGACGGCCTTTTTAAAGCCCGCCTTAAATCCCATCCTTCCACGCACACGTCTGGGCTTCTGACGCATATTGACCGTATTCACTTTTGTGACGCGCACTTTTTTCTTAGAGTAGATCTCTTCTACAGCATCTGCGATCTCTTGCTTATTTGCGCGCTTGTCAACCAGAAAGACATATTTGGGAGAATCACACTTTTTTACAGAGGGATTGCTTGTGTTAAATTGCAACTGCTCAAGCATTTTAGCTTTTTCAGTGACGTATCGCGATTTAACCACTTCGTAGGGATTTCTTTTCGACATGGTTAAGACCCTTTACCAATAAAATTTTTAAGTTCATCAACGGCTGGCTCCAAAATGACAAGCTCATGGTTCACCGAGATATCGTAGCCGCTAGCATTAGGAAGAAGCCGAAAACTCGCTCTTGGAATATTGCGCAGGCTTTTCAGAAAAATGGCGTATTTATCCGAAAGAGGGTTCTCTTCTTTTTTCTTCGATTTTACAGGAGCCCCTTCAGCAATAAAGAGGACACGTTTTCCGGAAAATTTGAGCGCCTCTAAAAATTGGGCAACTTTTTTTGTTTTTGGCTCTTTGAAGAGCTCAGCTTCTAGCACGTGCACTTTACTATCTTGAATTTTATCTGCGATGAGCTTGCGAATAGCTAAACGCTTCTCTTTTTGATTGATTTTGACATGCTGATCAAACTTTGGTTTTGGAGCATGCACGCGTCCTCCACCTTTATACTGCGGAGCACCGAGGTACCCCTGTCTCGCGCGTCCTGTCCCCTTTTGAGGGTGCGGCTTCTTACCGCTATGGTTCACTTCCGCTCTCGATTTGGTCTTCGCAGACCATTGCCGCGCATTATTGCGGATAGCGACGAGATAATCTTTAATCATTTGCGAATTGACAGTTGTCTTTAACAGATCGTCTGCGATCTCTACCTTTCCGGTTTCAGCACCTGTCAGATTGTATTTCTTTAGAATCGCCACAGTCTCATCCCCTTACGATTTCTTGGTCTTCTTTTTCGCTTTGCAGATGTAGACCAGGCCGCCACGTGCTCCTGGAATGGCGCCCTCAACGAGAAGCACCTGCTTCGCAGGATCTACTTTAACGACTTTCAAATTCTGGACTGTCACCGTTTCATCACCCATGTGCCCAGCTTTCTTTTGGCCTGGCAGACAACGACCTGGAGATGTGCGCATCCCGCACGAACCACCATGACGATGAAAGCCGGAACCGTGCGCTGCAGGACCGCCGGCAAAATTGTGTCTCTTCATGACACCCTGGTACCCTTTTCCTTTTGAGACTCCCTTCACGTCGACATAGCCGGCATCGGCAAAGAAGCTCACATCGATCTCCTGTCCTACGGCAAAAGCGTCTGCTTTTTCTACGCGAGATTCTGCTAAAAAGCGTCTTGGCTCGATGCCCGCTTTGGCAAAATGGCCTTGTTGAGGCTTCGCAACACTTTTCTTTTTAGCGAGTTTGACGGCGCCGAGCTGGATCGCGTTATACCCATCGTTCTCTGAGCTCTTCACCTGTACAACTATGTTTGGGTCCGCAGCGATTACGCTGCAAACGACAAGATTTCCCTCTTTATCAAAGAGTCTCGTCATGCCCATTTTTTTTCCCATCAATTTCATAAAAAAGAATCCTTAAAAGTGAAAAAGCGCCGCTAAGTTGCACAACCTAGGAGAGAATTTTTCAGTAGCGAAGAGGCTAACAAAATTCTCAATTTTCGCACAATCCCTATTTGGAGTGGCACTCTTCAAAACTTCACACGAGGTTATAGAGAGAGGTGCATTTCCCTCAACATTTTTCTTCTTGGAAAACAGAAGAGAAGCACAATCCTATAGACAAAATGCTCTCAAAGAGAGAGGAACAAAGAGGGATCTGGCACGCTCACGGGCTCGGGCTCGGGCACGAAAGAGAGACAATCTCTCTTCAAATCTTATCTGCAACAAAGAGAATGCGGGTGATTAAAACGGGCACTTCACTTTCTTTCGTGCGTGTGGCTGATCTTGTTTGAGAGAGCCAAGAAGAACGTACTTTTATTTTTAGACAGTTTGAAGTCTTGAGAGTTGGAAGGTTGCCATGCCGCTCCCCACAAGTAGGAGAAAGCTGGTTGCAAAGAGGATGGA
>JBIOJU010000119.1:0-4516 GCA_044451165.1 Chlamydiales bacterium
TTGGGTGCGGGATCGCGTATCTTTCGAATATTTTGGGAATTGGAGGCGGCATCATCACTGTGCCAACGCTTCTGCACTACAAAATTCCAGAAAAGCAGGCGATTGCAACGTCTGCTGCAACAGGATTTGTGATCACTTTACTTGGCGCTTTCTTCTATTTAGATTTGGGCACGCGCCATTTAGAAATCCCCTATTCAATCGGTTATCTCTATTTCCCGGCGTTTATAGTGGTGGGGCTGATCTCGTTTGTTCTTGCACCCTACGGTGCAAGACTAGCGTACATCATCCCCCCAGCCATTTTGCGCAAAGTCTTTGGCGGCGTCCTGTTTTGCACAGGCATCCTTATGCTAATTAGCTAAAGCTACTTCAATTTACGTTTTACTTTTTTGCGTACTGCTTTGGCTTTACCTGCTGTTTTGCGCGCGGTTGTTTTTGCTTTAACAGCCGATTTTTTTACATAATCCTGCGCGATTTTTGACATCTCATTATACTTTGCAGCCAGCTGCTTCTTGACTAGTTGCCCCTTTTTGCTGTTAAACAAAAATGATGAGACGGCACCGAGCGAGCCTCCAATGAGCGCTCCAAGAAGAAAATGATTGTTATGGCGTTTTCCAATGTGAAACATATGTTACCCCCTTTTTATTTTTTCCCAGAATTGCATTCCGAGCGTGACAAGATTTAAAACTGCCGAAATGGTAGCTTCGTGCCTATCGGCCTCTTTCTCCAAAGTTTTCGCGACCTTTGTATCGCTTATGTGCGGGTCATCCAGCACCTCCCCAAGTTTAACCATCACTCTACCAAGAGAGTTGAGAGGCTGCTGATCCCCTCCTCCTTTCCGTGACAAATAGATGGATGTTCCAACTATTCCCACGATCCCCCCAATTGCGGCTGCAACTAGAAGGTCTTTGGAATTTTTATTTTTGTTTTCCATATTCTGAGATCACTCTTTTGATTTTATTAAAGGCGACAAAGCTTGCGGTGAGCCCTTCAACGAGGTCGGAAGCGACCCCATTTTCCTGCTCGCCGCTCTCCTCATTCACATGAGAGAGAGGTTTAAAGAAAAAATCGAGAGCGTGCATCTTACGTTTTGCATCGTTTGTCAGGTCGTTCAAATTTTTCACAAGTTTTAGACTTTCGTGAGTCAGCTCATCGAGATCTTTTTTTGCAGCATGAAGGGTACGATTCAGCTCTTTCATCGTCTTTCGGGAGGACAAAATCCCCAGAATAAGAAACGCCACCAGCACGACAAATGCTCCGGCCATAATAGCAATCGAAATTTCAAGGTTCATATAATTAGCAACAACGCCCTCATCTAAATTAATTAATATAACCTTTCGATTATTATGTAAATTAATAAAACCACAGTTAGTTGTGTTTTTTGAATTTTCCAACATGTTTAATAGCGCAAGTTATTAATACTAAGCGCTTTAATATTTAATAATAATTATAGATATTTAATTGTTATTTATATAGAATGTACTTATTAACAATAGTAAGGAGCGTTTATGAACAGCGTTAAAGCAAGTCCAGCTGCACCATTTACAGCAAATGTCGTACATAAACCCTTGGAATCCAAAGGGAAAGAAAATGTTTCCTGGGTCTTGGCAGACTGGCTTAAGTGGATGGTTTTCAGCGCCTTAAGCTCTTTAAATCCTAAATGGTCAATTACCCAAGCGGCAAAAGAAGAACTTAATGCCCTTAAGATCAAATATGATTTTCTTACGCCCAAAGCTGTACTTGATGTTAAACACGCGGTTGAATGCTTAAGACACGCACAAGAGTCAGCAAAGGCGGGTTCGGAGGCGGCGATTACAGCACAAAAAAGTGCAGTAAAAGCTGTAGAGAACCTAGTAAATGCTGTAGCGGCCTGTGTTCCAGATCAAGATATGCAGCCTAAGACAGAGGACAAATACCTAGAAGAGATAATGACACGCTTGGCAAATAGGGCAAGACGGCAGATTGCCATTCTGGCTGCGCAAGGCTCGCCTAACTCTGAAATAAGAGTAAATCCCGCGATAAAGGCTGCTGCCGATAAAAAGCGAAAAACTCTTGAGAATGAGGTTGATCAGCTCATAAAAGAAACTCCTCTCGGTCCAAAAACAGCTCAGGATCCAGATCTGATGAAAGCCATAAGAGCGTGTGCTCCGGCCACGCCATCAGACACCGAAGAACTTCCATAATTTAAAAGGGGCAAAATTATGTCTTTGATTATTGGTGATAAGTTACCAGGATATGGCAGTCTTGCTTCTCATGCGGTGCAAGAGACGCAAAAAGCTGTCCGCTGCTGGAGCAAGGCCGATTATTTTAAATGGATGGTCTATAGTGTGATTAGTGGCCTTGGCTTTAAATGGGCAACTACGAAGCTAAGTGAGCTCAATAGCTTTTATGGCCCCACTGATCGTTCCCTCTGTTGTCGTAGCTAACGTTAAAAAGGCGGCAGAGGCATTAAAGAGTTCCGCTTCCACGGCTCCCCTCAGTCTTAATGAAGCAATTTACGCTCGAAGACGGGAAATTTTCACTCCAGCTGTTTTGTTACAGATTTTTGGAACTAATTTCTACACATACGATGACGCAAAGAAAGCGGTCGAGATTTTGGTGAAAGATGACACACTCTGGCCTTCAGAAAATCCTCCACCACAGGAAGACCTTAAAAACCATATTTTTCCTCTTTGGGAATTTACGGGGAGATGCTGCAGGAAACTTCCAAGAGAAATGTTAAACGCAGCTGCGCTGCCCACGCCGACACTAAGATCAAGGACGTATGCGTTTCCAGCAAAACGTTGTGCTAATGCAAGCAGACATATGCGCACTTTATATGTGAATGAGAAGTATCCGGGATCGAGCTGTCCAATAGCGGCACAGATCTATGCGACAGCAGCTAAAGAAGTGGACGTTCCACTCCTTCTTACACGAAATCAGCTTAGACAGCTTATTGAGTCCAACGAAAACTAAACCTGCTGGCGTTTGAGCATGTCGGCGAAGAGGGCCGCCCTTTAGATCATTACTTATCATTTAAAAGATTGTCTTTTGTCTAACCCACCTTCTTGCTGACTTTCTAATTGCTACAGCATTCGACGTTTGGTATCTTGGATCCACTAGCAAATTTAATAGCAATATGCCAGAGATATCTAGGTTTTTAGGAATCATCATTAGAATGTACTTTTCAAGAACACGCACCGCCGCATCTCCATGCGTATTATCAGAACTATACTGCAACGTTCAGCATACAGACGGGCCAGATGATCGATGGTAAATTTCCTCAAAAGCAAGCTGCGTTTGTAACAGCATGGAGTTTGTTGCATCAAAAAGAATTGATGAGCAATTGGAAAGCTCTTATATCAGGGAAAGACGCTCAAAAAATCGAGCCCCTAAGGTAACCATGTCGCATACAATTAAAAATGTTGAGTACTTGGATGGCTATAGGGTACGGCTTCGTTTTGACAATGGTCTGATCAAAATCGTTGATTTAGAACCGATGTTAAAAAAAGCAAAGAATATGCTCGTTGCCCTCAGGGAAGTTGCTGTTTTCAAACGGGTGAAATGCGACGGGATTTCAATCTATTGGCCAAATGGCGTCGATCTTTGTCCTGATCTTCTATATACGATCGGAAAAGATGAGCGGCAATCACAAAGGCAATCTCGTAAATCAAAGAGCTTTGAGACAACTTTCAAATCAAAGATGTCAAAAAGAAAATCTCCTAAACCTGCTGGCGTTTGAGCATGTCGGCGAAGAGGCCGCCCTTGGCGAGCAGCTCGTTAAAGGTGCCTGTCTCGACCATGGCGCCATTTTGTAGCACATAGATTCTATCTGCGTGTTTGATGGTGCTGAGGCGGTGCGCAATCACAATACGTGTCACATCGATCTGATCGAGGTTATTACTTACAAATTCTTGCGTCTTACTGTCTAGGGCGCTTGTCGCCTCATCTAAAATCAAGATTTTTGGTGTTGAGACAAGCGCGCGGGCAAGATAAAGCCTCTGTCTTTGACCACCAGAAAATGTACCGCCGCCCATTGGTAAAATCGTATTTAGTCCCATGGGAAGGTGTTCTAAATCTGCATCGAAACCAGAAAGGTGCAGCGCTTTCTCTATCTCCTCTACAGTATAACTTCCAGCACCAACGATATTTTCATAGAGGCTTCCTGCCAAAATACCCGCGTTTTGCAGCACGACGCCAATCTGTTTGCGCACGCCACGGATATCGAGGTCTTGCAAGCTCTGGTCATCGTAGAGCACCTCTCCCTGTTCGGGAGCTTCAAAGCCCAAAAGCAGCCTCACAATCGTCGACTTGCCCGAGCCAGAAGGACCGACAATTCCAATCATCTCTCCGGGATTTGCAACCAGGGAAAGATCGCGTAAAATCCAATCGCTATCTTTATCGTAGCGAAAAGCAACACGATCGAGCGCAATCTGGCCTTTTAGGTTAATAGGCTGCACCTTTTCTGGTCGTTTTTCTAGCGGCTCTTCTAGGATAAATTTTGCCTGTTTCCAGTAGGGAACGGCGGTAGAGAGGGAAA
>JBIOJU010000120.1:0-4505 GCA_044451165.1 Chlamydiales bacterium
GCAATCTATCAAGAGATGCTGAAGGCTAATGCACCCCACCTCTGGTTGGACATCAGTTTCCGCCCCGCCTCCTGGATTCAGGAACGTTTTCCTTTTCTTTATGCCACAGCCTTGACCAAAGGCTGGGACATGACGCGCGAGCCTCTTCCAATCGTTCCGGCCGCTCACTATTCATGCGGAGGTGTTGCCGTAGATCGTAGAGGCAAGACAACCATTCATCGGCTCCGCGCAATCGGTGAAGTTGCTTGCACAGGATTACATGGCGCCAACCGTCTTGCCTCAAGCTCACTTCTCGAAGGAGTGGTCTGGGCCAAAGAGTGTGCGGAAGATCTTGCAAAAGAGCTTATTTCTAGAAATGACTATACTCCGCCTCTTGCGGAGTGGGAGATGCGAGAAGAGCGGGTAGATGGCGCCCTGATTCAGCAAGACTGGAGCAGCATAAAACAGACCATGTGGAACTATGTCGGACTCATTCGCGACCAGCAGCGCTTGGGACGAGCGCTCAAAATGCTCCAGGAGCTCAAGTGGGAGATCGACTCTTTTTACGAGAGGGGAAGACTGACAGATCAGCTCGTGGGTCTCAGGAATGGGGTGCAGACGGCTCTTCTCATCACCCAAGGAGCAATCCGCAATAAAGAATCACGAGGCTGCCACTTTCGCGTCAGCTAAAAAAGAAGAGAGTACACGGGCACGCAAAGAGCGCAGTGGACGCTGGACGATGTGGACTTGGTAGATCTTCGCGGACGAAGTGGACAGCGCAAGAACTTTTTTCTTTCTCTTTCGCCGCGTCCACGCTTGTCCACATCGTCCATCTTTTTTCGGCGGCGCTCTTTGCGTGCCCGTAAACGTGCCTGTGCCCGTGCCTCGACTTTCCCCCCTCTTCTCTTTGCTTGCGCCCAAACCCTCATTGAGATATGCTTTCGCAAGTAAATTTAAATTTTTGGGGTATTAGCTCAGTTGGTTAGAGCGCCACGTTGACATCGTGGAGGTCAGCTGTTCGAGTCAGCTATATCCCACCATTTTTTTGGTCCATCGTTGATTTCAAAAATTCTTGCCGCAGCGGTTCTTGAGCTCTTTCCTGAAACGCTTCTTATCCCATCCAAAGAATCAAACGGAACGCCAGTATTTGGTTCTGATTTTGTCTTCCCTTTTGTTTTTTCTGCGGAGCTGCTTCCTCTGATCGAGGAGAAGATGCGTGAAATCATGAAAGAGAAGCGCGCGGTCAAGATGCTAGAGATGGCCCCTGTGAGCGCCTCTGCTTTTTTAATGCATAAAAAACAAACCCTGCTCGCGGAAGCCATACAAGATTCGGAGGAATCTCTTGTTTCTCTCATACAGATGGGGGAGTTTATTGACGTATGTGCGTCCGGCTTGTCAGGAACCTATCCCACTTATTTCAAGCTGCTAAACTTTTCGGAACAAAAAATTTACAAAGGCTCTCGAGTCACGCGTATTTCTGGGGCCGCCTTTGAAACGAAAGAGGCATTAAAAAGTTTTTTAAAGAAACATGAGAGTTTTCCGCAAAGAGACCATCTTCGCATAGGGCAAGAGCTCGACCTGTTTACCTTCATCGAGGAGCGCCTTTTTTGGCATCCGCGAGGGGAACAGGTGCGCAATCTTTTTCTCGATTTTTGGAAAAGTGAGATGACGAAGCACAATTTTGAGCTGATCTCTACGGTAGAGGCCAGCGACAATCTCACAGAGAATCATACTAAATATTTTCAAGCAACTGGCCGGCCGCGTCTTGCAGAAACCTCGCTAGTTACACTCGATGATCCGATGGGATGGGAAAGAGGGCTCCTCACGCCTAAACGGGGGGTTGTAGACCGCGCGCATCTCTTTTGCTCAAGGAGCGATCTTCTCAAGGAATCTATTTCTTGCTTGCAATTCATCGTAAGGATCTTTAAAATTCTGCAATTTAAATTCCGACTTGTCCTCTGTTCTTCCGGCGAGGGGGAGCAGCGAGAAAAGGAGGTAACTTTTTCTCTTGAGAAGGCTTTACACCACCTCGGGCATGTGTATACTATCGAAAAGAGAAGAGAGACCGCAATTGAGCTTTTTGTTCAAGATGGAATGGGTCAGGAGTGGAAGACGGCGTTTTTTAAAGTAGACCGTCGCTTACCAAAAGAGGAGATTCTTCTCTTTTCACTCTTCAATCCGATGGAAAAGCTAATCGCTCTTCTGTTGGAGGATGGAGAGGGCTACTTGCCTTTATGGCTTGCGCCCGAACAGGTAAGAGTGATCGGCGTGAAAGAGGACGAGTATACGCAGGAGGTCATGGACCTTTTGCTAAGAAAGGGCATACGGTCCGCAAAAGACATAAGAGGAGAGAAGTTAGCCGTAAGGCTGCATGAAGCAATGCAACGAAAAATTCCCTGGCTCCTGGTGGTCGGTGAGCAAGAAAAAGAGCAGAAGCTCGTGACAGCGCGAGCAACACGATCAGGAGACATTGAGAAGATGCCAATTGAGAACTTTGTTCAGAATTTGCAAAAGGAATTGCGACTTTGAGAATTAACAGAGAAATTCGCGCTCCTCGTGTGCGCGTGATCGACAGTGATGGAGGCCAGCTCGGGGTACTTCCGTTAAGTGAAGCCCTGATGCGAGCAGAAGAAGCGGGTTTGGATCTGATTGAGATCTCTGCCTCTTCCGATCCTCCAGTGTGTAAAATTATCGACTTCGGCAAGTTTCGGTATCAGCAGACTAAGAAGGAGAGAGAGAGCAAGAAGTCGCAGCACCAGGTAAAGGTGAAAGAGGTCAAGGTCAAGCCCAATACGGACGAGCATGATCTTCAGGTGAAAATTAAACACGCGCGTGAATTTGTCCTGAAAGGTGACAAGGTGCGCATCACATGTGTCTTCCGCGGAAGAGAGATGATGCACCCTGAGTTTGGCTTCAAACTAATTCAGCGGATGTGCCACGATCTCGCCGATGTCGCAACGACTGAGGCACCCGCTAAGATGATGGGGAAGAGTCTCTCCGTGGTCCTTTCACCGGGAGCGAAGAAGAAAGTAATAGGAAGAAGTGATAACGACAAGTGATGAGTAAGGGGAGAAACGGCTCATGCCAAAAATGAAAAGCCGAAAGGCAATGATCGCAAAATTTAAGATTACAGGAACAGGTAAGCTGAAGCGTCAGCGCCCTGGTCGTCGTCACAAACTGACGAAAAAATCTGGTAAACGTAAAAGACATCTAAAAAAAGCAAAGCTTGTCCACAGCGGACAGACAAAAATGTATAAACGCCTGATGAGCGTATAAAAGGAAAAGGAATATGGCAAGAGTCACCAACGCGGTTGCAGCGCACCGCTCAAGAAAAAGATTATTAAAGCGCGCAAAAGGGTTTGTCGGTGATCGCAAGAACCACATCCGCCTAAGCGCCGATGCTGTTCTCTCTGCACTCGCGTTCAGCACAAAGCACCGGAAAGAGAAAAAGCGCGATTTTCGCAAACTCTGGATCATGAGAATTGGTGTAGGCGCCAAAATCCATGGCATCTCCTACAACAAGATGATCTCTGGATTGAAAAAAGCTGGCTGCGAGCTCGATAGAAAGATGCTTGCTGACATGGCAATCCGTGACCCTGAGAGCTTTGCTGCTGTCGCTCAAAAAGCAAAAGAAGCTCTGGTCTAATTGATGGAAGAACAGGTCGATTCTCTTCGGCATGCCTTTCAAGGTGATCTTAAGCGTGTTAAAGACAGTCGAGATGTCGAACAGCTTAAGATCAAATATCTAGGCAAAAAGGGGGCCGTTCAAGGGCTCATGGAGAATCTTCGCCACTCCTCAAAAGAGGAGCGTCCACGGTTAGGCAAGCTGATCAACGAGATCAAAGAGGAGATCGAAAAACTATGCGACCAAGCGGCGCGTGGTTTACATGAGATCCAACTCAAAGAAAGGCTCGATCGAGAAAAGATCGATGTCACCACTCCCGGAAGACGCACCTTCCTAGGTAGAAAACATCCCATCACTCTCATGATGGATGAGCTGATCGAGATCTTTTCCAAAATGGGATTTTCTGTGCAGCTCGGTCCTGATATCGATTCTGACTTCTACAATTTCGAAGGACTCAATTTCCCCAAAGATCATCCCGCACGGGATATGCAAGACACCTTCTATATCACCTCAGACCTTCTTCTGCGCACACACACAAGTAACGTGCAGCTAAGAGTGATGGAGAAAAATCCACCACCCCTCCGCATCATCTGCCCCGGCACCGTCTATCGCAATGAGGATATCAGTGCAAGGTCGCACGTCTTCTTTCACCAGATTGAAGGACTCTATGTCGACAAGGGGGTCTCTTTTGCAGATCTTTTCTCAACAATGAACGAGTTCTGTAGCCAGCTCTTTAAAAAAGACATTCCCACACGCTTTCGACCCAGCTTCTTTCCATTCGTAGAGCCTGGGATGGAGCTCGACATCCAGTGCACAGCGTGCGATGGAAAAGGGTGTCGCATCTGCAAACATTCCGGATGGCTAGAGGTTCTCGGCGCCGGCATGGTCCACCCCGAAGTCC
>JBIOJU010000121.1:0-4501 GCA_044451165.1 Chlamydiales bacterium
CCTCCTTCCTCGATTCCCCGCTCTTACCAGCGTGGATCTTCCAGAAGTTCAGGTTAGTGATTGGACAATCATTCCCACACTCTGCCACAAATTGCAAAGAGTGAGCATCACCACTTTCCACTCAACCGATCCGTACATGAAGGAGGCTGCTACCATTTTTTCATTGTGGAAATTGAAAATTGGATCCGGGGTAACAGACCAGGGCCTCGCCGTTCTTGCGAGACATCCCTCTCTTCGGGAAATTGAATGCGTTGGATGTTCAAAAGTCACAAATCATGGAATCAAACAGCTTGCAACCATTCCAAATCTGCAAGCGGTAACATTTGGGAATTGTAATAACGTGGATGATTTAACCCCTTTGGCTAAGTTGCACACTCTACGGTCTTTACAGCTTCGACACACGTATTCGAATTGTCAAGCAACCATGACTTCTTTGCGCGGGTCTCAACTTGAGGATTTAACGATTGTCGAAGATAGTGATTTCAATGACAGATGTCTGCAAGAAATCGGGACGATGAGCAATCTTTTGCACTTTGCTTATTCTGGACGTCGCGCTCTTCTAACAGACAAAGGCATCGGAGAGCTCCGAGGGTGCAAAAAGCTTAAAACTCTTACCCTCGGCGCAACTAATTTCTGGGATTACTATGAACGGTCTCCTAATCCATTGACAGAAGGGATGATCGATCTCATCCGACAACTACCACAACTGCGCGAACTCAACCTCAGAAATTGCGGGGTCAATACTGTCAATGCCGACAAGGTCGAAGAGACCTTCTATAAATCGCGTCCGGATCTTCTGGTTGTGAAGCGGGACAAAGTGGAGAAAAAAGAAGAGGGCAAAAAGTGATGAGATTTTTATCTTTCAGCCAGCTTTAGCCTTACCTTTCAAAACATAGCCCTGCTTGAGTTCGGCCTGATACACCATAAAGAGCCCCGTGGAGACGATGCCCGTCGAGATGAAGATGGGCCAGGAGAGTGGTTCGCCCAAAAATAGGGCGCCGCTAAAGGAGGCAAAGATGGGGCAAAGCAGTCCAACGAACGAAAGAAACGTTGCTGTATACTTTTTCAAAAAGTAGCCATACAGGTTGTAGCAGATCAGATTGGAAATCACGGGTAGTGCAAGGGTGGTTTTCAAAAATGGTGCGGTATTTTCTGCCGCGACTGGGATCGGGTTCCAATTCTCTAAAAAAGGAGAGTTGATGAGAGCCATGAGTCCGCCAATCAGCATGCTCGTTCCATTTGCCATGAGCGGCGAGACGGCTGAATCTTTCACGACAAGCCGAAGAAGCACCCAGCCATACACGGAACAGAGGGCCGCTCCCATGACTGCAAGTGAGGGCCATGAGAGAAAGGCGACAGCATTTAAAAGTTCTTCTGCACCTGTTTGCATGAAAAGCACGGGCATAAAGCCGATAAAACCGACCAGAAGGCCGCACCACTTCCGAGTGTTCATTTTTTCTTTAAAATGTAGATAAGAGAAGAGCGCAGCAAAGAAAGGGGAGAGACTGTAAAGAAAGCAGGCTTTTGCGGCGGAAAGGTACTGGAGCCCCCAAAATTCCAAGATATTTGTGAGATAGATGCTAAAAAATGCAAGGAGCGCAAGCGAAAAAAACTGGTTAAGAGTGATTTTAAGAGCGGCGCGTCTGGTTATGAAAAGGTAGACGAAAAGAATGACTCCCGCAAGCAGCATACGAAACCCGGTAAGGAAGATAGGAGGTGAATACTGCAGCGCCATTTTTCCAATGGAAAACACACTCGACCACGCGGCATACATCAGCAACACAAAAAAAATAGACATGCGGGCAAGAATATCAAGATCAAAATACAAAGAGAAGAAAATTGCAGCAGAGGGAGAAGAAGCACGATCCGCTATTGCGGGCGCTATCGCGATTGCCCGTCGCACCACGATTTGAGAAGAAAAAATTTTCTTTATCGTGCCGCCGCGGCCAGCGGCGATCGTGCCGGCGAAGCCGATCGTGCTTCTTTCTTTTTCTTTTTTTGCTTTCTCTCTCCTGCTTTCTCACTCCTTGCAAATAAGAGCTTGGAACCATAGAATTCGCTTTATGGTAAAAAAATCTTTAAAGAGGGTGGCCGTGACGGGCGGAGCTGGCCAGATCGCCTATTCACTTCTTTTTCGAATCGCATGTGGAGAACTTTTAGGAAAAGATCAACCAGTAGCGCTTCACATTCTTGAACTCCCGGCTTCGATCGACTCGCTGAGGGGCGTAGTGATGGAGCTGGAAGATTGTGCGTTTCCTCTTCTGCAAGAGATAAAAATTGGGTCAAATCCTGAAGAGATCTTCGCGGGCGTAAATTATGCATTTCTCGTTGGCGCAAAACCGCGAGGCCCTGGAATGGAACGCAAGGACCTTCTGCTTGAAAATGGAAAAATCTTTGTGGAGCAAGGAAAGGCATTGAATCTTGGAGGAGCTGAAGACCTCATCACTCTCGTTGTGGGAAATCCATGCAACACCAACTGCCTCATTACATTAAAAAATGCACCTAGAAAAGACCCGTTTCGTTTTTTTGCGATGATGATGCTTGATGAAAATCGAGCAAGATTTCAGCTTGCGAAGAGAGCTGGCGTGACGGTCGGAAGCGTGGAAAATGTGGCCATCTGGGGCAACCATTCATCAACACAGGTTCCCGATTTTCTTCACTCTGAAATTGGAGGAGCCCCACTTCTAAATAAGCTAAGCGATAGAAAATGGCTCGAAAACGATTTTATCTCGATCGTGCAGAAGCGAGGCGCTGAGGTGATCGCAGCCCGAGGAAAATCTTCCGCTGCCTCTGCAGCTCATGCGGCAATCGAAACAATGCGTGCTCTTGTTTTTCCTACGCCACAAGGCAAATGGTTTTCTGTTGCCTGTTACGCCAAAGGAAATGCTTATGGAATCCAAGATGAACTTATCTTTGGGTTTCCCTGCCGCAGCAAGGGAGATGGAAAGATTGAAATTGTTTCGCGGCTCGAGTGGGACAAATTTATGAACGAACGGATCAGAGCCTCAGAAAAAGAGCTGTTGGAAGAACGAGAACTCGTAAAAAAGATGCTATGAGCACAGAAACACTATTTCAGATCACAAGAGATCAGCTGGAGACGGGCCTGCGCGGCTTTCCCGTGGGCTATTGTACGACATCTTACGTAGATCCCCAGAAAGGGTTGTTTTATGTCGATAAACCGGTGGACCAGGTGGCCTTTTGGGAGCCGCAGCAGGTGATCTATCTCCTCTATCACGGAAAAGAAGGAACAAGCGAGGAGGTCCAAAAATTTTATAGCGACCTTCAAAAGCGTGCAGAGTGCTCTAAGCAGGTGATTGAGCAGGTCTACGCCCTTCCTCGTAACGGGCATCCCATGGATCTTTTTTGCGCAGCACTGCTTCTGCTGGGAATGTTTGAGCAAACAGGAGATTATCGAGAAGATTGTCTCAACCTCATTGCAAAAGCACCACATCTTGCAGCTGCTTTGATCAACCATCATGCAGGGTGGGGAAAAACCCCAACGCCAAGAAAAGATCTGGGCTACATGGAAAATTTTACAGCGATGCTCCAACTACCCACCTCAAACCGGCAACAACTCACGCAGGTTTTCAAGTTATTTAATATTTTACACTACGACCATGGGGGAGGAAATCTCTCGACCTTTGTCGGAAAAGCTGTTGCCTCGGGCCTGGAGCATATGTACGGGTCGATCGCGTCTGCGATGTGCGCCCTTGCTGGTCCGCGCCATGGAAGGGCCAATCAAGACTGCTTGGAATTTGCAGAGGAGGTGCTACAAAGTGTGGGCGCAAATGCAACGCCAGCTCAGGTTGAAGAGTTCATTCGAGAGCGCTTGCGTAAAAACAAGCTAGTCTTTGGCTTTGGGCACGCCGTTCTGCGTTTCGAAGATCCGCGCGCAACTGTGCTCTACGAGTACGCAGAGCAGCATTTTCCGAAGGATCCTCTTGTAAAAATTGCCCTGCTTTTGAGAACTGAGGGCTCTAAGGTGCTCGCAGAAAATCCAAAAATTTCAGACCCACATCCCAATGTGGATGCGATCTCAGGCACGGTTCTTACGGCCGCCGGATTTAACTACCCCCCCTACTACACACTTCTTTTTGGACTCTCGCGTATCGTAGGTATTAGCATCCAGATCGTCTACGAGAGGTGTGAAGCAAGAGGAGGCAAGGGAACGCCGATCGTGCGTCCAAAATACCTCTTTAAAAGAAAAGGCTGAAGTATAAAGGCTAAAGGATGAAATAAGAAGGTAGAGAATTTGCTTTCTTTGTTCTTATTTTAGCCTTCATCCTTTATAATTTAGCCTTTTTTATGAAAGTTGCTGTGATTGGCGCTGGCCTTTCTGGTCTTGCGACCTGCTACTATCTTTTGGAGCTCGGCTATGCCGTCCACCTCTTCGATGAGAAGGGCGTAGGTGGCGCCGCTTCGGGCATTGCGTGCGGCCTGCTGCACCCCTATCCTGGCGAGGAGGGGAAGCGGAGCTGGAGGGCAGATGAGGCGCTCCGCG
>JBIOJU010000122.1:0-4495 GCA_044451165.1 Chlamydiales bacterium
ACAGGAAAAATGCAGGCAGATACCGGAACAAAGATGATCCATCTCGGAAAAAACAGCCGCTCTACGATCGTTTCCAAGGGAATTTCAGCTGACCAGTCGCACAACACTTACCGCGGACTCGTGAAGATCTCTCCTAGGGCAAAAGGGGCGCGCAACTATACCCAGTGCGATTCGATGCTCGTGGGTGCCGAATGTTCTGCAAACACCTTCCCCTATGTCGAATCATCCAACCGCTCTGCTCAAGTTGAACACGAGGCCTCCACCTCCAAAATGAATGAAGGACAGCTCTTCTATCTCCAGTCGCGCGGACTTTCCAAGGAGGAGGCGATCAGCATGGTGGTCAACGGTTTTTGTAAACGGGTGATCCAGGAGCTTCCGCTCGAGTTTGCTGTCGAGGCGGAGAAGCTGCTCACATTAAAGTTAGAAAATTCTGTAGGTTAATACATGTTAGAGATAAAAGATCTTACCGCAACTGTTGAAGAAAAACCTGTGCTCCAGGGGGTCAACTTACAAATCCTTCCAGGAGAGATCCACGCGATCATGGGACCCAACGGAGCTGGAAAATCGACGCTTGCTAAAATTTTAGCAGGAGATCCCTCCTACGAAATCACAGGAGGAGAAGTTCTCTTTTTCGGAGAAAACATTTTGGAGAAGGAGCCCGAAGAGAGGGCTCATCTCGGCCTTTTCATGAGCTTTCAATATCCGCTTGAAATTCCAGGTGTGAGCAACCGTGAGTTTTTGTACGCCGCAAAATGCGCTCTTTGCAAAGCGCGCAAGACCACTCCTCCCTCGAAGGAAGAGTTTGAAAAGATGCTTGATGAGAAGATGGCGCTGTTGGAGATGAAAAATCAGTTTAAAGAGCGGTTCCTCAACGAGGGTTTTTCTGGAGGTGAGAAGAAGCGCAACGAGATTTTACAGATGGCACTTCTTGATCCTCACTTAGCCATTCTCGATGAGACCGACTCTGGGCTAGATATCGATGCGATGCGCGTCGTCGCATGCGGTGTGAAGCGGCTCATGACTCCTCAAAAAGCGCTTCTCCTCATCACACACTACCACCGTCTGCTCGAATATATCCGTCCCGATGTTGTACACGTCATGATCGACGGCAAGATCGTGCGCTCTGGATCGATTGATCTTGCCCTCGAACTCGAAAAGAAGGGGTACAAGTAGGTGCAGCAGGCATTTTTAGAAGAGCTCAAAAAGCAGTCGGCGCACCTCAATACTGAGGGGAAATTGAAATCCCTGCAGGATGAGGCGTTTGATACGGTAGTCCAGCGAGGTCTTCCTGAAAAAAAACAGGGAGATTTTCAATACATTCCTCTTGAAAAAATCTATGGAACCGTCTTTTCCTTGTGCCCACAATCGCTTGCTCTTCCCTCTAAAGAGGAGATCTCATCACATCTTCTACCAGAATGCCAAAAAAGTTTTATTCTCTTCGTTGATGGCGTCTTTGTTCCAGAACTCTCCGCGCCGCCAGAGAAAATGTTGCTGCTTCCTCTCGCTAAAGCCCTCCATTCTTATGGACCCTTTTTGCAAACGCGGCTTCATTCGACTATTCAGCAGGAGAGCGATCCTTTTGCACTCCTCAATCTTGCACTCATGCGCGGAGGTGTGTTCGCCTATCTTCCTCCGATGACTCAGATTGCAACGCCCGTTCAATGTCTACACTT
The DNA here is from genome assembly GCA_044451165.1 of Chlamydiales bacterium. Classification (GTDB taxonomy): domain Bacteria; phylum Chlamydiota; class Chlamydiia; order Chlamydiales; family Rhabdochlamydiaceae. Next base: position 1,674 of record JBIOJU010000122.1, read on the forward strand.
TCTCACACAGGAAGGAGTTCTTGCTTCCCCACGCATCCAGCTTTTCGCTGGGAAAAGTTCATCGTGCACTCTCCTCTCCACTTTTCATTTAAAAGCAGATGGCTTGATCAACAGTCTCGTCGATCTGCATCTGGAAGAGGGCGCAAAAGTAGAACAGACAAGCCTTTTCTCCGATGAGAGCGACTCCTGTTTGTTTGAAGCGCTGCGCGTCACATTAAAGAGGGATGCTGCATTCAAAGGAGTGACCATTAGCCGTGGCGGTAAGACACATAGACAGAGCTTCTCGCTCTCGTTAAATGGTGAGAACGCTCAGGTAGATCTAGGCGGCGTCTGGCTGCTTCGAAAGGAGCTAAGCACGCATGTGCATGTCCTGATCGACCATCAGGCCCCGCATACGCGGTCTAAACAGCATTTTAAAGGCGTTGTGAATGACGCGAGCCAGTCGAGCTTCGAAGGAAAAATTCATGTTAGACAAGCTGCCCAGAAAACAGAGGCGTATCAGCTGAATAGCAATCTCATTTTAAGTGAGCGGGCACAAGCATTTTGCAAACCCAACTTAGAGATTTTTGCAGACGATGTCAAAGCATCTCATGGGGCTACCATTGGCGAACTCGATGAGGAAGCTCTCTTCTACCTAAAAACGCGTGGAATTGCAGAAAAAGAAGCGAAAAAACTTCTCGTAAACGCCTTCTGCGAAGAGATTGGAACAAAAATTACCATCCCCTCCTTGCACGCTAAATTTAAAGAAGATCTCACAGAATTCCTGGAAGTTGAGGCGACAAAAAGATGAAACAAGAAAGAAAAAGAAGCACGATCGGCTTCGCCGGCACGATCGATGCTCACCGCATCGGCACGATGAAGAGAGAAAGAATTTCATCACAGAAAGCAGAGAGAACACTAAAGTCAAGAATGAAAAACAACCCGCTCTGTCTCCTCTCTCGTTGTTATTTTTTCTTTTTTCATCGTGCCGCGGCGGGCAGCCGCGATCGTGCCCGCGATAGCGGATCGTGCTTCTTCCTCTCGCTTTCTGGAAGGACAGTGACATGAAAACATACCCGATTGAAAAAATTAGAAAAGAGTTCCCTCTTCTACAGACAAAGAAAAATGGTCATCCGCTCATCTACTTGGATTCGGCAGCCACCTCGCAAAAACCTCAATCGATGATCGACACCATTCTCCGTTTTTATCGCGAAGAGTATGGCACAGTGCACCGCGCTGTCTATGGACTTTCGAGCAGTGCGACCGCCCACTATTGTGGTGTACGAGAAAAAGTGCGCCGTTATTTGAACGCCGCCTTTACCGATGAGATCATCTTCACAAAGGGAACAACAGAAGGAATTAACCTCGTTGCCGACTCTTTTGGAAAAGCGTTTTTACACCATGGTGATGAGATCATCATTTCAGAGACAGAACACCATGCTAACATTGTCCCTTGGCAAAAAATTTGCAAGGAGAAGGGCGCCCATCTCAAGTTCATCCCTGTGAATGCGCACGGAGAACTCAATCTAGCAGCCTTTGCAACCCTTCTTACTCCTAAAACAAAACTCGTCTCAATTGCACACGTCGCCAATGCAACAGGGAGCGTGCACCCGCTTGAAGAAATTGTCCATCTTGCGCATAGCTATCACGCAAAAGTGCTTGTCGACGGCGCGCAGAGCGCAGCCCATCTTCTCGTGGACGTGCAAAAATTAGACCTCGATTTTTTTGTCTTCTCAGGACACAAGGTCTATGGACCTACCGGCGTGGGTGTACTCTATGGCAAAAAAGGTCTGCTCGAAGCTCTTCCCCCCTACCAGTGCGGGGGCGACATGATTCAAAAAGTCACACTGAGTGAAACAACTTATCAAAAAGCTCCTCTTAAATTTGAAGCAGGAACCCCCATGATCGCCGAAGTGCTCGGCCTGGGCGCTGCATTAGATTTTATTGAGACGATCGGCAGAAAAAAGATTGCTGAATGGGAACAAACCCTACTTGGTTATGCAACAGAAAAATTGCTGAAAATCCCCCATCTCCAAATCATTGGTACCGCCCGAGAGAAAGGGCCTATTATCAGCTTTGTTGTAAAGGATATCCATCCGCTTGATATTGGGACGTTACTTGATCTAAAGGGCATTTGCGTTCGTACAGGACACCAGTGCGCCCAACCCACCATGGAACGCTTCGGAGTTCCTGCCGTCACGCGGATCTCCTTCGGTCTCTACAACACTCTAGACGAGATCGACACTTTCGTCGGCGCGCTTCAGGAAGTCCTCTCCGTCCTGAAAAGATAGCTATTCTTGTTGCCCCTCAGGGAGCTCCTTCAGACCAATTCTTAAACACCGAGCACACCGAGAGCACCGAGCAGAAGAAGGGGGAAATTGCAGGATGACAGAATGACCACGCTGGTCATCCTATTATTTGCTCTTCATCTCGGTGTTCTCGGTGCGCTCGGTGTTTATTTTTTCCGATTTATGCAACAACGCCTCTTCTATGCATTTTTTCTCTTCTTTGTGTCTTGGTGTCTTTTTCCCCCTTTGCGTTGAACTCTTCTGTATTTAGAGTTCTGCAATTTGCGTTCTGTATTTTGAGATAACAAAAAAGGCCTGGGGCTACGCCCCAGGCCTTTGCATTCACATTGTCTATTTGCTAGACTTGGATTAGAAGTCGAAGCTCATACCAATGTTGACGCCGGCAACAGAGAGGTCTCCATCGCTAGAATCAAGGATACCTGTGCTGCTGTTGTCAGACACAAACTTGAAGAGCTTGTTTTGGCCCCAGAAGTAGTGTTCTTCCCAACCAGCCCAAACGCCGAAGCCCCAGCAGTCATCCGCAAATGTTGTATC
>JBIOJU010000123.1:0-4443 GCA_044451165.1 Chlamydiales bacterium
GAAGAAGACGATAAAGGCCCCACTAAAACACCCTGGCTTAAGAGTTTCAAGCGTGATTTTCTGGTTGCAAAACTCAACAGTTTTTCCCTCTGACCTAGGTGAGGCAAAACAGCGAAGCTTTTTAAAGGAAATATTCTTTTTTTCAAGAAGCCGAAGGATTTCCTGTCCTACCGCACCAGTGGCTCCGACGATCGCTATATCTTCCATGGTCAAAAAACCCCTCATTCATCCATCATTGAAGTTATTGTAGGTAAATGCGCAATGAAAGGCCATATTGTTCAGGCAGTAGAAGATGGGATCCGTGCGATCCAATTCCTTAAAACTCCCGACAGTGTGCGTTTTATTGAAAGTGCGGCGGCAATGCTTTCTCTCTGTTTTAAAAATGGTGGAAAACTCCTGATCGCTGGAAATGGGGGAAGCCTTTGTGACGCGATGCATTTTGCAGAAGAGCTAACAGGCGTCTTCAGAGAGAAGAGGCCAGCGCTTCCCGCAATTGCCCTCTCGTGTCCCGGCCATCTGACGTGCACAGCAAATGACCTTGGTTTTGACGGGGTCTTTTCTCGTGCGGTGGAGGCGCTGGGCAAAGAAGGAGATGTTTTTGTCGCGCTGACGACCTCTGGGAACTCGCCCAACTTGGTACAGGCGATACCGGTTGCCCGCGCAAAAGGTTTGAAGACGATCTCTTTTTTGGGTAAGACGGGCGGAAAATTAAAAGGAGTCAGTGACCTAGAGTGGCTTGTGGAGGGGTTCTCCTATAGCGACCGGATTCAAGAGGCACACATGACCGCGATACATATTATTATTGAAATGTTAGAGAGAGAACTTTTTCATCATGAATATTGAAAGTTACGTTTTAGATCACATCGAAGAGAGAAAAAAAGATCCGATTTTGAAGGGGGTCCTTTCGACGGTGAGCCTCTTTTTTCGTACAGGCGTTGCCATTAGGCATGTGGGGTATGACAAGGGATGGCTGAAATCTTACAAAGCCTCCGTGCCTGTTGTGAGTGTCGGAAATATTGCTGCGGGTGGCACAGGCAAAACGCCACTCATTCGCTTGCTTGCAGAAGCATTGTCTGACGAGAAGGTGGCGATTCTCGTAAGAGGCTATCGCGCCCAAGTCAAAGGAGACTCAATAGATATTTCTCAAGAAGGGGCTGCAGAGGGAGCTGAGTATGGAGATGAGGCGACCTGGCTTCATAAAAACCTTCCAGGTGTTCCTATCTGGGTGGGAAAAAATCGAGTGCGCTCGGCGGAATTTGCCGCAAAACAAGGGGCTCACGTCCTCTTACTCGATGATGGAATGCAACATCGTGCCCTTGCACGCGACGTAGAAATTGTGATTTTGGATGGGGAAGATCTTTTTGCAAAAGGATCTTTTTTGCCAAGAGGGCTGCTCCGCGACTTTCCCTCGCGTTTGAAAGAGGCGCATCTCATTGTTCTTAGCCACGTTCACACTCAAGAGCAGTATGAAAAATGTGTAGAAAAAATCCGGCTTTATAGTAGCGCGCCTATCGCAGCGATGCGTTATCGTTTTATGGATGGAGAGTCGCTCAAAGGAAAACCTGTTGGGGTGTTCTGCGCACTCGGAAGGCCAGAGCGTTTTGTTCAAATGTTAAAACGAGAAGGCTGCAACATCATCGACACGATCGTGGCAGCAGATCATATTGCATTTGAGGAGAGACAGCTTCAAGCCTATGCAAAAAGATGTAAGATGGAAGGCGCGGAATTTCTTGTTTGCACAGAAAAAGATGCAGTGAAACTTTCCCCCTCGATGGATCTTGTGCTGCCTGTACGCAATCTTGTGGTTGAAATTGTCTGGACTGAGGGCGAACACCTCTGGAAAGAGTGTGTTCAAAATATCAAAAAGAGACTAAGAGCGCATGCCGGAATTTAAAGTCACACTTCCCAAGCTTGGAGAAAGTATTCTCAGCGCAACGGTGGTGCAATGGTTTAAGCAAGTGGGCGAACAAGTAAAGTTGGATGAACCCCTTCTCGAAGTCTCGACCGACAAGGTCAACAGTGAAATTCCATCTCCCGTCGCAGGTGTTTTGAAAGAGATTCTCGCAGAACCCGATCAAGAACTTTCCGTTGGTGAGCTTCTCGCCGTGATCTCCCCAGCCGGGGAAGGGATGGCAAAGGTAGTAGAGCCTCTCATCCAAAAGCCTATTCTAAGTACAACAGCGTCTTCAGAAATGAAGGGATATTACTCTCCAGGGCTTCTGCATCTTGCAAAAGAGAAAGGTGTGGGACTTGAAGAGCTGGAGCGACTGAAGGGGACAGGTGATGGCGGTCGTGTCACCAAACGAGATCTCGAAGAGTACGCAGAAAAACGCACCTGTGCACAACCACGCGAACAAAAGCAGACGCAACCAGTTGCACAAGGTGATGTCGAACGTCTCAAAATGTCTGGCATGCGCAAAGCAATTGCGGACAATATGGTTCGTTCGTTTTATGAAGCGCCGCACGCCTCACTAATTACACAAGTAGATGTGACGGGAATTCAGAAGCTCATTCAGCAGGAAAAGGAGAGCTTTCTTGCGCGTCATAGCGTGAAATTGACTTTGACCAGTTTTGTTGCACGTGCAATTGCAAAAGCACTCCAAGAATATCCGCTCATCAACTCTTCGCTCGAGGATGATACGATTGTCGTAAAGCGTTTTGTGAACTTAGGAGTGGCGGTCAGCGTAGACCAGGGGCTCATGGTGCCTGTGATTAAACGCTGCCAGCGCATGACACTCCCAGAACTCGCAAAAGCCATCGGTGAGCTCTCATCGAAGGCGCGTGCAGGTAAGCTAACGCCCGATGAAGTGAAGGAGGGTACGATCACTCTCACCAATTTTGGCATTACCGGTGTGCAGATTGGTATTCCCATTATCCGCTATCCAGAAGTGGCGATTGTCGGAATCGGCGCTGCCTATAAGCAGGTTGTCCCTCTCGAATATGATCTTTTGGCCGTGCGGACGCTCATGCATGTTTCACTCACCTTCGATCATCGCGTTCTCGATGGGATTTACGGGTGTGGTTTTTTAAGCGCCCTCAAAAAGCATCTCGAAGAAGACATCACTCTTTAAAGAAACAGATTAGCCTACAACAGCTGCATGGTTCGCTGCGTGCTCTGCAGTGAATGTAATGGCTGCTTTTGCTGTTTTTTCAATCAGCGTGCCGGGACTCCGCCTGCTGTCAAATCGGTATCTTACAGAAATCGCAAACTCGTTGTGAGGGGCTTCTTGGACGAGGGAGCCGCAGGGGCAAGAGGGCAGCAAATGTGCGGGCAAAGTAATTCTGTGTTCCATCTCATCTGGGTCGGTTCTGTCGAAAGGACGGGGCCTGCGGGTGGTGACAATTGCATTTGGATGGGCAAGGGCTGTGTGTATGGTGTTGATTTGGCCGGCGATACGCTGGATCGCGTGCCTATGACACGAATAATGATCGGCGTGCCAGTAGGTGTCTGCGTAAGCATTAGGGTCGTCGTGATTGTGGGTGCAATTGGCTCTATGAGAGGAGGGGAGCACGGCATATGAATAAGAGACATGTGTGGAAACAATTCCTGGCTGCTCTGGAGGAAGCGGATTTTGAATGGAACGGTTGACTTTGATCCACATCCATTTACTCGTTTTGATGAAACTGTAGAGCTGGCATGCGGCACTTAGGGCATAAAAGTGGGGTGTTGCGGAAAAGAACACAAGAGCCACACTGACCACGAGCTGGAATGTATGGGCTGCTTGCTTGAAGACTTTATATTCAGCAAAACTCCACTCGGCAGAGACTCCTTCGCCACGCTGCTGCTCTGTGAGGGAGTGCACAAGAGGATCCCGAGGTGTGAAATATAGGTGAGCACCAAATGCAGCACCTACCGAAAGAGCCATACAAGCAATGAAAGTAACTCCAACACAGCCGAGGTAGAGTGGATTTGCCTTTATGCCCTCGTAAAATCCAATGCGTGGGTCCAGGGCATCAACAAGTGCACAAGCACCTAAAAAAATTGCACCAACGTTGAGCGCAAGCACAAAATTTTTAATCTTATTGGTTTGCGCGAAAAGCCAGGGGTTCGATGACTCAAAATGGGTCACCCCAGCCTGAATTGCTGCTTGAGAACAGTAAGTAATTGCTGATGTCATAGGTAAATATTTTACCAGATCTCTCGATTGCTTGGACATGTTAAAAATTATTGAAATTAAAATTAAAATTATATATTTATAGAGAATGGAACGCAAATAATCGTTAAGGAGATCCTATGAAAAAAAAGCAGCAGAAGAAAAAAGTGCGTAAGGCGGGAAGAGAGCTCGCAGGCGAGCATACTAAGAAAATTCGTGGAGGGACCTCGAAGGTACCTGATCTCCTCATTGGGAAGGAGCCCGGCGCATTGCCGTACGGCCTATAGAGTGCTGTTTTGATGATAGCATCATGAAAATGGAGGCATTTTGAGAAAAATTCTACATTCTA
>JBIOJU010000124.1:0-4421 GCA_044451165.1 Chlamydiales bacterium
CGTAGGTACAACTTCGGGGGCGATGATTTGAGCAGTAGGAGAGGGCTCGTTAACCGCGACTTCATCAGGGTGAGAAAGTTGAACTTCTTGAGGAACGAGTAGATTTTCCTCGCCTCCATCGGCCATAAGAGCGGTCGTGCAAATCGTCGCACTGAGCATAACAAACATTTTGGACTTGGTCATAGTAGAAAACTCCTTCTGTCGCAATTGATGTGGATTAAAGCTCATTCTAGAAAGTGTCTTTTTTTAAGAAAAGAGAAAAGACAAGCCCGCCAGAGAGACTTGAGAGGAAGATGAGGTTGCACAGACGCGAAAGAACGCAAAGCTCGACTTTTAGGAGAATGCGGGAAGTGATGAGCTAGGGAGAGAAAATCGAGAAACGTCCACGCCGATGCTTCTCTCTTCCGTTCGTCATTCATCACCCATCGTTCTCAGCTCCTCAGGACTGCCTGAATGTGTTCGCACGATTTTTCGCCGCACGTGCATCCCACGGGAGTGCCGATGTAGACGTTGTAATGCTCTTCTTTGTTCAGGGGGTTGGAAACGATGAAGAGTTTGTCGCTGGTTTGCATGATGTCCCAGGTGCGGAATTTGAGGTCGGCGTCACTAACCTCTTCCTCGGGAACAAGCTCCGCCTGTTCCCCAATACCCTGCTGAAGAGCGCGTGCGATCTGACAGTGGACGCAATTGCAATGGGGTTCAGCAGCAGGAAGATTTGCGCTCTCTTCCAAACTCATCGATTTACAAAGCAGTGCGATTCTGTTTAAGACTTCGGGTGGAAGGGGAGGCGCATCTGTCTGTTGTGGGTTGTGTTGCAAAAGAGTTCCCATCCCTTCGAGACCGCCAATATTTATTTTTAACGGGAAGTTCATGAACGACTCGGGAAGCATCGAAAGGGCGCCATTTTCTCTAATCGTCAGCTTGTTAGATTCTTGTTCCATATACTTGCCGTGGGCTTGAAAAATGCCCTCGATCACGGGGGTTTCTAGCCCAGGAATTTCTATTCTCTGGCCGTTGATTAGACCAACGACAAGAATGAGGAGACCACTGCCCTGCTCGACGTGGAGAGAAACGACATTTTTCCATGTCGTCGAGATATAGGGAGGGATGCTGAGTATTTTATAATTGATTTTCATACTGGTTACCTCCTGATATGAAATTGTGATTATATAAAATCTGTTTTTCTGTCGCAAACAAAATTAGCAGTCAGTCCAATCGTTTGCTGAAATATAATCGTAAGCTTATGATACAGAGTCTATTAATAATTTGTAAAAATAATGATTGTCGGAAGGGGTGGGCTATTATATTCTCACATTTTTGGACCGGAAATTCATTCTTCAAGGAGCAAGCGCACATGGCACGAAAGACCTACGTGATCGATACCAACGTTTTACTGCACGATCCAGATGCGATCAGCAAATTCAAAGATAACGATGTGGTAATCCCTCTTGCTGTGTTGGAGGAGCTCGATGGGATGAAACGATATTCGGATGAATTGGGAAAAAATGCACGCCAGGTGATCCGTTACATCGATGGTTTAAAAGTTAGAAATGCAGGCGCTCTTCATAGCGGGGTTGCGATTGAAAATGGGATCACTGTGCGGATACATGTCGAAACAAAAGCTGTCGAAAAAAGAGCTTTTCCTCTTCCAATAGACCGCTATGGGCATCGGATCCTACTTGTCGCGTTTCAAATGCAGGAGGGAGGACAGAAGGTAGCGGTCGTGACTAAAGATTTTGTCATGCGGGTGAAAGCTGAGGCTATTGGGATTGAGGCAGAAGACTATGAAAGTCTGAAGACCTCCTATGATCGCCTCTACAGGGGCTATCGTAAATTAGAGATGCCCAAGCGGGAGATCGATCTCTTTTTTAAAGATGGTTTTCTTCCGATCGAAATAGCTGACCTTTTGCCAAACGAGTATTGCATTCTTACCTCTCCAGAACAGTCGACTGCTATTGCAAAATACAACTCTTCTACAAAGCGTCTAGAACCTCTGATTAAAGTGGCGCGCGACATCTGGGGAATTCTACCGCTCAATTTCGAGCAGAAATGCGCCCTCGACCTTCTTTTGCGCGATGATATCAAGCTCATCACACTAGTAGGCCAAGCAGGAACTGGGAAAACGCTCCTAGCTCTTGCTGCTGGGTTGCGTAAAGTGTTTGATGAGGGCCTCTATACGCGCATTCTCGTAAGCCGTCCTGTGATTCCTTTGGGAAAAGACATCGGTTATCTGCCGGGGACAAAAGATGAGAAGCTGTTCCACTGGATGCAGCCGATCTTCGACAATCTGGAGTTTCTCTGCCAATCAACAAGCGGAGAAGGGAATGGTGCAGAAACGCAAAAATGGATTACAGAAAGCAAAAAGATCGAGATGGAAGCGGTGACTTATATTCGCGGACGCTCTCTTCCGAAAATGTACATCATCATCGATGAGGCGCAAAATCTTACCCCACATGAGGTGAAAACGATCGTTTCGCGCGCAGGCAAGGGTACCAAAGTGGTCCTCACGGGAGATCCGACACAGATCGATAATCCCTACTTAGACAAGGACTCGAACGCGCTTACCTATCTCGTGGGCAGGTTTAAACAATATCCGATCTATGGGCATATCTTTCTAGAGAAGACAGAGCGCTCTGAGCTCGCAGCAATTGCAGCAGACGTGTTGTGAAGAGGCCGAAAGAAAGAAGGGAAAACACGATCCGCTCGCGCGGGCTTAGGTCGCGGCTGACCGCCGCGGCACGATGAAAAAAGAGGGATTTTTTAGCACAGGTTTCTTTTTCTCTTATCGTGCCGACCCGGGCAGGGTCGATCGTGCCGGCGAAGCCGATCGTGCTTCTTCTTCTCTCTTTCTTCAAAAGTGCAATAAAGTCGAGCGAGATGTTACAAGAGAGACCATCATGACATCTCCCTTGCTACTCAGCTGCCAATCTCTTAGTAAATCCTTTAGCACACGCCTTCTTTTCGAAGATCTCTCACTGAGCATTTTTCCGGAGGATCGAATTGGACTCATCGGTCCCAACGGATCTGGAAAATCCACGCTTTTGAAAATTTTGGCCGGCCTGGAAAAAGCTGACTCGGGGATCCTCTCCAAAAGGAAGGGATTGCGAGTGGGATACGTTGCACAGAGCTGCGAATTTCCCGATGTGACACCAAAAACAGTTCTACTCAATGCCCTGAGCATGGATAGAGAAAAAGAAGAATATGAAAAGGAGCATCTGGCTGAAATTTGGCTTTCTAAGCTTGGTTTTGATGGAATGGAGCCTTCCGCAGCACATCTTTCAGGGGGTTGGAAAAAAAGGCTGAGCTTTGCTGAGCAGCTGATCACTTCTCCCGATCTTCTTCTTCTCGATGAGCCGACCAACCATCTCGACCTTGAAGGGATCCTCTGGCTTGAAAAATTTTTAATGCGCGAGGTGAGTGGCTATCTTATCGTAAGCCACGACCGTTATTTTCTGCAGAATGTGACCAACCGGACAATCGAGATGAATCCTGCATTTCCCAGTGGAGTTTTTGCAATCGATGGTTCATATGCACATTTTCTGGAGAAAAAAGAAGGATTTTTGAAAGGACAGATCGAACAGGAACGGTCACTTGCTTCTAAAGCAAGGAGAGAAACAGAGTGGCTGCGCAGGTCGCCCAAAGCGCGCACTTCAAAATCTAAAGCGAGAGTGGATGAGGCGTACGAACTTCTAGATGAACTCTCAGAAGTACAAGGAAGAAATTTGCAAAAAAAGGCAGAGATCGATTTTGCCTCAAGCGAGCGAGAGACAAGAAAACTTCTTGTCGCAACAAATCTCTCGAAACAGCTTGGGGGACGAACGCTTTTCCGACATCTTGATTTCACTCTCTCTCCGGGAACTCGGATAGGGCTCATGGGACCGAATGGATCGGGCAAAACGACGCTGCTTAGGCTGCTCGAAGGAGTTATCTCTCCCGATCAAGGTGTCATTAAGCCAGCGGATGCGCTTCAAGTGGTCTGCTTTGATCAGCATAGGGCAAAGCTTCCTCTCGATATTACGCTCCGAGAGGCGCTCTCTCCAAACGGTGATTTCATCCTCTTTCGCGGACAATCCATCCACATCAATGGCTGGTGTAGGCGGTTTCTTTTTTCACCGGAAATTTTAGATCTTCCCCTCGGAAAACTTTCTGGAGGTGAAAGAGCGCGGATTGCGATAGCCCATTTGATGCTTCAGCCGGCAGATCTACTTCTTCTTGACGAGCCGACAAATGATCTCGATATTCCTACGCTGGAAACTCTCGAAGAAACGCTTCTTGATTTTCCCGGGGCTGTCGTGCTGATTACGCACGATCGCGCGATGCTCGATCGCGTTTGCACTGCACTTCTTGCACTTGGAGATCCGAACGACGCGCGGCTTTATGTCAATTATGCTGAATGGCAAGCTTCCCAACAAAAGAAGGAA
>JBIOJU010000125.1:0-4418 GCA_044451165.1 Chlamydiales bacterium
GTGTAAATGTCTACCTTACAAAGCAGATTGAATCTGCTATTAGAGGATTAATCAGTGGTGCTTTGAAACGGAGTGAGCCCTTACCAGATTTTGCGCAACAATTTGCACGCGCTGGTTCCTTCGTCAACGAGGATCTTACCATGCGTGAAAGGGCCATGTATGAGTGGGGCCGAACGATGAATGGCAAGCCTCTCACAAATCTTTTAAAGGTAGTCGAGACTACTCGATTGATTTTTGTCCGTTACGACTCCCAGGCATTGCCTACTGCACCAAGAACCCGATACTTGAGAGACGACGATGCTTTAGGCTACTATACTGATAAAGCTCCTGCTGAAAATGTCAAACCCACATGCGCGTTTGCTGTTCAGGAGACACAAGACATAGCTCCTGTATTTCTAGCGAAAGATCAAAAAGAATGGCTAAGCGCATTAACTAACCAGTACCGCACATCTATGCTCCTTACGCTGCGCGACGATACAACCGAGTTTTTTATGCGTGACTGGCTCGAGGGCACGCCACAAAAGAATGCGCGCGATGCACTCTTAAAAATTATTGAACCTCTCAAGAAAAAAACTGGTGATACATAATCGGCCTCTCTTGGGTTGCAAAGTTTTCAGTTTGTGCTCTATAGTTCACTCTTACAATGAGCTTTGATACTGCTTTAAAACATACGATCCAGCTCGCCTTGCAAGAGGACCGGGCGTTAGAGGATTGGACCTCCCACTCCTGTTTTCCCTCTTCTTGTATGGGCCGCGGCGAAGTGCGCCTCAAAGAACGCGCGGTTGTAGCTGGACTCCCCTTTGTAAAGGCTGTTTTTGAACAGCTCGACCCTCGAGTCACGGTGACCTTGCATGTCGAAGAGGGCAAGCAGTGCGACGCTAAAACACCACTAGCCACACTCGAAGGACCTGTTCGCTCTCTTCTTGCAGGAGAAAGATGCGCTTTAAACTTACTCCAACACGCTTCTGGGATAGCCTCCATAACAGCTGCGTTTGTGCAAGAGGTAGCGGGCCTACCTTGCGATATTTTGGACACGCGGAAAACTCTCCCCTCTCTCAGATTCCTACAGAAGTATGCGGTACGTATCGGCGGAGGAAAAAATCATCGGATCAGCCTCGCCGACCGCATCCTGATTAAAAACAACCATCTTGCAGTGCTAAAAAAAGAGTGCGCCTACCCTATTCGCGAAGCGGTCAAACGCATTCGCGCTTTACGTAAAGAGATGCCCATAGAAATCGAAGTAGAAGATCTCCCCTCTTTAAAAGAAGCCCTCGATGCAAAAGTAGAGCTGATCCTGCTCGACAACATGGAAGTGTCCACTGTAGAAAAGGCAGTTGCCCTGGCACACGGACAGGCCTATTTGGAAGCCTCAGGCAATATCTCGCTTGCCACAGTGAAACAGTATGCAAAAACAGGAATTAACGGCATCTCAATTGGCGCCCTGACACACTCGGTTCGAGCCGTTGATATGCACATGAAAGTATTTTAACTAAACAGGAGTACCCTATGTCATCAAATGCAAAAGAATTTGTCTTCGAAGAAGAAGCAAGAAACAAACTGCGCGAAGGCGTGGATAAGCTCGCCGATGTCGTCGGTGTCACGCTCGGCCCTAAAGGACGCAACGTGGGGCTACAGGCTTCATGGGGAGCTCCCACTGTCACGAACGATGGCAATAGCATTGTGAAAGATATCGAGCTCAAAGACCAGTATGCCAACATGGGAGTTTCGATGGGCAAAGAAGTCGCGAGCAAAATGAAAGAGAAGTGCGGAGATGGCACAACCAGCAGTATTCTCATTCTGCGTGCGCTCGTTCAAAATGGTGTGAAAAACATCGCTTCCGGTTCCTCCCCCATCCACCTTAAACGAGGCATTGAAAAGGCGGTCGAAAGCGTCGTGAAAGCACTCGAGGCTGGAGCCACCCTGATCAAGAGCGAAAAAGAGACAAAAAATATCGCCATGGCTTCCTCTTCCGGCGATGAAAGTATTGCCTCTATGATCAGCGATGCATTCAAAAAAGTTGGTAAAGCGGGCGTCATCACCATCGAAGAGGGCAAAGCAACTGAAACAAGCATTGAAATGGTAGAAGGGATGCAGTTTGATCGCGGCTACATCAGCGCCTATTTCTGCACACGTGCCGAATCGATGAGCGTCGAAATGAAAGATGCGCGCGTACTCATTACAGATAAGAAGATCTCCTCCATTCAGGAACTTTTGCCTATTCTTCAATCGGTTGCAACCACCGCGCAAGAGCTACTCATCATCGCAGACGATGTTGAAGGCGATGCGCTCTCCACGCTTGTGATCAACAAACTGCGCGGCTCCCTAAAAGTCTGTGCAGTGAAGGCGCCTGGCTTCGGCGACAAGCGCAAAGCACTCTTGCAAGACATCGCGATTTTAACAGGTGGAACGCTTGTCACGGAAGACGCAGGCATCTATCTCAAAGATGCAACAGCCGATGTGCTTGGAAGCGCAGAAAAAATTGTCATCACGAAAGAGAAGACCACTGTCATTAATGGTGCAGGCAAACCGCAAGAAATCCAAGCACGCCTGAAGCAGATCGAAGCTGAGATCAAAACGGCGACCAGCTCCTATGACAAAGAGAAGCTCGAAGAACGCAAAGCCAAACTCAGCGGTGGCGTTGCTGTGATCCGCGTGGGAGCAGCTTCAGAACCTGCTATGAAACAGAAAAAGCAGCTCTTTGAAGATAGCCTTAATTCCACACGCGCTGCCCTCGAAGAAGGAGTGGTAGTTGGAGGTGGAGTTGCACTTCTTCGCGCAAGCCGTTCACTTGACAAGCTGAAACTTCCCGAAGAGGAAAAACTCGGCGCGCAGATCGTTAAGTTCGCTTGCGAAGCCCCCTTCAAACAGATCGTCTCCAACACAGGCTACGACAGCTCCGTGATTTTGGACGAAATCCTGCAGAAAGAGGCACACATCGGCTTCAACGCACAAAACGAAAAGATTGAAGATCTTATGCGAGCAGGTGTCGTCGATCCCGCCAAGGTCGTAAAAAACGCCCTTCTCTTCGCAGCCTCTTGCGCCGCAACCATCCTCCTCTCCGAAGCCCTCATCGGCAACGCCCCAGAAGAAGAAGCAAAATCAGAATAGTCATAAAAATCAAAAGCGCTATCGTTACAGATAGCGCCTTGTCTTGTGATTTTAAAATTTTCTAGTCACGAATCGCAAAAAATGATATCTCTCTGCGGTAAAATATGGATCTGCAAGAGCTTAAAGAGATCATTTCTCGCGGTGAAGATAGCTACAATCAATTCAAAGAGGACATGCGCAATAGCGATTCTCTTGCCGCGGAGATTGTAGCCTTTTCAAATTCTGAAGGCGGTCGTATTTTAATAGGTGTCTCCAACCGAGGAACACTCACAGGTCTTTCATTCGCCGATGTGACCCGCTTCAATCAGCTGATCACAAATGCTTCCACTCAACATGTCCGTGGACCAGTGACAGTTCAGACTGAAAATATTCCCTTGGGACCCAAACGCACTGTAATTGTCTTAACAATTCCAGAAGGCATCGATAAGCCCTACTTTGATCATCAGGGAGTGATCTGGCTAAAAAACGGAGCAGATAAGCTGCGCGTTAAATCCAAAGAGGAGCTCCGTCGTTTATTTCAAGAAGTTGATCTTGTGCATGCAGATGAGGTGCCAACAAGAGCCAGCATCGCAACGTTGAATGTTAAGCTTCTTTCCGATTTTCTGAAAAAATTTTATGGCGAGAGTTTTCCAAGAACCCACGTGAAGAGACGTCAACTTCTGGAAAATATGAGCTTAGCAAGCGGCGATCTGCTGAATCTGGCAGGACTGCTTTTGTTTGGACAAAAACCACACATCTACAAACCTCAATTCATCATCAAGGCTGCATCTTTCTCAGGTAGAGCCATCAGCAACAACTACCTTGATAGCGAAGATTTTGAGGGTTCTCTCCCTGAAATTTTTAGAGCCGCACTGGATTTTGTGAAGCGAAATTTACGTAAGGTACAGGGAAATAAAAGTGTCAATAGCATTGGAGACCCAGAAATTCCTCTTATGGTTTTTGAAGAACTCGTGGTAAATGCCCTGATCCATCGCGATTACTTCATCAGTGCACCCGTGAGATTATTTGTCTTTGATGATCGTTTTGAAATTATCAATCCTGGTAATCTGCCCGATCACCTCACCATTGAAAAGATGCGCGCAGGCAACTCGATACAACGCAATCCCATTTTGACCTCGTTTATCGCAAAAGGACTTTTGCCCTATCGAGGTCTCGGCACAGGTGTGCGTCGCGCACTTGAAGCATGGCCGCATATCAAATTCATCGACGATCGGAGCGGCTGCCTCTTCACCTCTATCGTCGAGAGAACAAAAGTCCGAGAGATCACAACAGTTGCCCCTATAAACGCCCCTATAAACGCCCCTATAAAC
>JBIOJU010000126.1:0-4409 GCA_044451165.1 Chlamydiales bacterium
ATTCCCCGATCTGGGTGACCTGACTCATCTGGAACTGCAGAAGCAAAAATTTGCCCGGCGTTGCCTGTGAAATTCTACTCGCTACGTTTTTAACAGCCGAAACTACCTTGCTTTGCAGTGAGATGTAGGCTTTGACAAGCGTTGCGAAACTGATCGTGCCCGACCAGGGTGATTTAAAAGTGGCCATCTAATTTATTCTCCTATTTTTTTCTTGTTGCAAGTCTATTAAGGACGCGCTGAAGTGCTGCGTATCCGTGAAGAAGCACGCCAAACTTATCAAACTCCTCCGATTGTGCCCCCTGTCGGAGCGTAGATTTGATCGTCTGGATTTTTTCGTCTGCGCTCTTCATGAGCTCTTTGATTTTCGTTGGATTCCCCTTGAGCTCTTTTTCAAGTTCAAATTCAAGAGGTCCTGGTGGTTTTTTTTCTAGGCCGTACATAAAATAAATCCCCTTTCTTGGGTTATTGCAGATTGTAGTTAATTCGAAATTTTACGCCATCTTTTTCGAGGAGAATTAAATTTGGTTCGACGCCCGTGATTGTCATCCCATCGAGAATATCTCCTTTTCCAACGATACGTCCATTGATCAGCACAAACAGACTCTTTTCATCTTGCCGCGAGTAGCCGGAGATAGCGTATTTGTCTGTGATATCGATGCGTGACGCCTCCGCAGTTGAGATGACCACATAGTTTTTAACGCCTCGCACACCTGCAAGTGCTTTAAATTCAGAGACTAGCTCGTCATAGTTTTTTTTATGTTTTTCTTCGATGCGTCCGGCGAGAACGACTTCACCGTTTGTGAGTTCAAAGTTCACATTTCCAAAACCTTTTTGCGCTAGCATACTCTGAATTTGCACAGAAAGGTTTCCTTCTACAACCACCTGATTGTCCAGTTTGTCGAGATAAGGAAAATTAGCATTGAGATAGTCGGAAAGCGCTTGCGCCTGTTCCGGAGTTTGGAGATAGCCGCGCACAACAAATTTTCCCGCAGCAGGAGAGTGGATAGAGACGCCTTGCCAATCTGCATTTGTTAAGAGAAGCGCGTTCATGTTTTGCCAGACAAACTCATCCACCACCACATTGTCTTCAATCTGTTCGATGAAGGGAAGGCTCCGTATCGAATAGAGGAGCTCCTGCTGCTCCACCCCTGTAAGAACGTGACCTACTAGAAAAAGTTTGCCGCTACCTTCTGTGTAGGTAAACTGCAGATCTGGGTAGGGCTTTACGACCTCTCGTATCCGCTCGCTTTCATGTTTTTCTGAAACCATCACAGGTTTAATGCTGAAGAGGGAGAAGATCCCAAAAATTAAGAGAAACACAAAAAACGCCCCAAAGCCGGCCCAGGTGAGATGCTTTTTCGAGATCCGCATCTCTTTCCAATCTTTTAAGGGTGTGGCCGTGAGAGGTTCTGCTTCTTTTACTGCTTGTGCAAGCTCCATTTCCTCAGCTCGCCCCGCAGGAATTTGTGGAGGTGGAACGATCGTTTCGCGTATCTGCTTGCGGTCGATGAGAAGAAATGTTGTTGTCCCAAGTGCGACGAGATCTTGCGATGAGATCTGATGTTTTTCTGTGATCGGTTCCCCATTGACCAGCACGCCATTTCGGCTGCCCATATCTTCAATGAAGATATTCTCCTCGTCATCAACGTTCAGCTTCGCATGCTGTCTCGAGACGCTTAAATCATGAAAGATGATGTCGCACGCATTGGGGTCTTTACCGACGATATAGGTTCCCCCCTTTCTCATCGCAAACTCAGCGCCTGCGTTCGGCCCTGTAATCACCTTGAGAAGCCAGCGTGTCTCTGTAGACTCGAGAGCAGCGTCGTCTAATCCTTTTTCAAAAGAAGGGGCAATCCCTCCCATCTCCTCTTCATAGATCGGTTTTTTTGTCGTGAAGCGGAAAAACGTGCTGCCGATTTGAAGGATATCTCCTTCGTGCAAAAGAACAGATTCTGTGACCAGTTTGCCATTTTGTGTGGCGGGATTGACAGAGCTGAGGTTTTCAAGGAGGTATCCTTCCGATGTGGCATGAACGATCACGTGTCTGCGCGAAACCATCGGATCTTCGAGCACGAGCGTTGCCGCATCGGGATCCCGACCAATGACCCACTCCTCGCCCTCTTCGAAGGGGAGGATTACGCCTGTGAGCGGACCTTCTTCCGCAATGAGATAACCAGACATCATATCCTTAAAGGATGAATTATAAAGGATGAAGGCTGAACAGAAGATCTTTCCGTTTCATCCTTCATCCTTCAGCATTTATCCTTTCCTATTGAATGTGGGTTTTCTCAGCATCGCTTGCATGTTTTGACACTTCCGTACGCCAGTAGTGCGCAAAGTTTGTAAAGTCTTCAACCATTTCCTTAAACGCTTTATAGTCCACCTCATACGGGATGGCGAAAGAGAGTGTCAAGAACTTCTCATCTTTATCTAGACCTATCGCGCTCCCCCCCGTTCCCTGTCCAAGAAAGTTTGCTCGCATGAGGAGAATGAGCAGCTCTTCGCGCTTTTGCGCAGGAAGCGGCGCGATTTCAGTAAACAGATGAAATCCCTCCTCCAATACCTTCAATGTGATAGTCATGCCGCGGCCCAAACCAAGACGAAACGCACCGCTCTTTTCCTTATGCAGGGGGGTCGGGAGTTCCAGCTCTTCGGCAAGACGAGCGAGATGCTGTTCAACAAGTACAGGGGTAGGCATGCACCCCGTATTAAAGCGCTGAAGACAAATAAATGCAAGAGAGAAAGTAGGAAAAGGATGAAGGATAAAGGCTGAAGGATGAATGAAGAGAAGAAGGGGGACGGGGACGCACGCGTGCAGGGCGCAGGCACGAAAGAGGGAGGGGGCTGAAGTCTTTGATCAGACTAGTCTAAGTCTGCGGCGTCCATGAGGATTTGCGGCAACTAGGAGGTGTTCAAATTGCTCAATGGAAATACTCGTTTCTCCTTTTTCATACTGTGCGTATGAATTCGGAGATTTTGAACCTAGGCGCTCTGCTGCTTTTTTTAAAGTGGAACCACTTGCCTCTCTTTGTCTTCTGAGCGAAAGAGCAAGCAAGAGTTTTGTGTCGCTTGTGGTGATGCCGATGAGATTTTTTTCATAGTCAGTGATTGTAATTTTTAAGGTGGCCGCTTCATCGGGAAAGTAGGAGGCTACCATTTCCAATACTAGGTCCTTGGTCATCGCAACAGCATCTTTTCTTGTTTTGCCTTGGGTCATCGCATCAAGCCCTGGTATTTCGACAAGCCAAAATTTTCCGTCTTTATAGATTTTTCCTTCTAATTCCATGTTTTACTTCTCTATTTTAATGGCGGGTTGTTTTCCGCTTTTTTTAGAATTTTTCTCGCCAGTCCTTCTTTAACCTCATTATGTCTCGGAAGAAATTCATGAATTATTCCATTCGTCCACACGTCATGGTTTCCTCCGTGTCGATGAAAGGACCATCCTAGGCGCCTGAGGCGCTTTTCCAGCTCTATCTTCTTCATAAATACCAGTTTCGGGATAAAAAACACATAAACTTAGGTAATTTGCAAAGATTTTTTTGAGAGCTATGAAAAAGGAAGAAGAGGAACGGGCACGCACGCGTGCAGGCTTAAACACCGAGCACACCGAACCGAAGGGCGGAAATTGCAGGATGACAGAATGACCACGCCGGTCATCCTATTATTTGCTGGTTCATCTCGGTGTTCTCGGTGCGCTCGGTGTTTATTTTTTCGATTTATGCAACGACGCCTACAGGCACGAAAGAGGGAGGGAAGCGTGGCTCTTTCTTTAAAAGATGGGCATCCTTACATTGGCGAATATGGCAAGCCCGGAACTCTTAAAGCTGAGAGAGCTTTTTGCGCAGCTAACGTCTGGCAAGATGCTCGATGTGGCGACGGTCTTTGAAGAGGCGGTGAACATCTTTGAAGCGCTTGTCCGTGAGCTTGAGGGGGCCTCCTTAGAAAAGAAGCAGGAGATTCTCTCCGAGATGCAGGAGGTGGGAAACCTTCTGAGCAAAGAGACCGCTATCCTATATGAGAAGGCGGGTATGAGCGAGGAAGAGGTTTCAACCCGTTCCGAAAGCTCTCAATACTTTTCAGAAGAATCCTGGCGGCTCGTCCAATATACGAGACAGAGGCTCAACGACTTAGCTTCAAAATCAGCTAAGGTATTAAAGACCAGTATCTTAGGTGAAAAAGCGGCGCCAAAGCCTACTGCGCCTTCCGCCCGGCGTCCCCCCAAATCCACCAAACGCTCCGACTGGCTAAAATCTTAAGTCTTTCAATATCAATTTATTACAAAATACATTAAAGATTTCATTTGCAATTTATTAAGATTATGCTACAATTAGTTTTGGATAATTATAACATTATTAAATTACATAATAAAAACAAGAAGAGGAAGTATGGACCAAAATCAATTAATGTCC
>JBIOJU010000127.1:0-4382 GCA_044451165.1 Chlamydiales bacterium
CGCATAGGGATCCGATACCAGGAAAGAAGGATCAAAATGCATTCCCTGATCGGGTGCAGACGGCCCCTCTATTTTGTAACCATACTCCACTGTCATCGGAAGATTTTTCAAACAAGCGTGCCAGATCGAGCCAGTTTTATTGTGCCCCGCCTCCAGGGCCACTTCGAAAAACGGATGCTTTTCATGTGGCACAAAGAGACAAAGGGTGACACGCGTCGCATGTTCTGAAAAAACCGCGAAATTCACCCCACCTCTCATTTTGGTAGCGCCGAGAGGAGAGGGAGAGCCTTTTTCAATATGAATTTTACTCATGCATTGCGTCTGTTGTTTGGCTATTAATCACAACCATCTACTGGAATGGGCGTGATCGTTCCGGTCGTGTTCAATGTGCCGATATTGTTTTCTAATGGCTCCAATAGAAAAGTGCTAGTATCAAGCTGCTCGAAAGAGAAAAGATTGTTGGGCGCGCTGTTGTTCAAAAAACGCACGCAGCTTGTGGAGGAATTTTGTGCCTCGATAAGAACGACTGTGCGTGGAGGAGATGCGGTTGTCATGCTATTTTCGGAAAGATGCCATTTTGCTGTTGTCCCGCCTTGTGAGAGAAAGTCGAACGCTGTTGCATTCCCAATAAATTGAGTCGTCAAGTTGGCAAAGATATTTTCCTGATATTCCCCAGAAAAGTCGCACGTTCCATCGAGAGTATCATTTATTGTCATGCCTACGCCTATATCGCAATTATTAAAGGAGTTGGAATTTACAGAATTAGATAACACTGTTAAAGGCTCAATTCCGTTGCTTTGACTTCCAAGAATGCCGAAGCTCAAATTTTGAAAAGTGTTATTGGAAAAAACATAGTGGGCATTTGTTCCAGAGGCGCTAAAGAAAATACCAGTATCGTCCGTTACAGAAAAATTTGTGTGATCGATCGCAAACGTGTTATTTGCAACTGTCACATTTCCATCGGCGTTTATGAGTGCAACGCCTCTAAACCCGTCGCCACCCGAAATATTCACAAAAAGGTTGTCCGTTACACTTAAACCCTGGATGAACGAAGAAGGATCAATTTTTCCTACGCCGATTGCAAATAAACCCGGGACGAAAATGTCCAAATTAATCTTAAACCCGGAAACTTCATTGTTTTGTGCAACTTCTACGACAAAATTATCGGTCGCTCCAATGATTGCGATACTCGGAAGTTGCTCGGATTGTTGTGGAATCGTGACAAGGCCTTGCGCTGTTTGGAGAGGGTGGGATACTCCCGAGCCGAAAAATTTTTGATCATCTTTGAGTATTATTCCTGAACTCATGTTTCTAAAAGTGCCATCTCCAGGGAAGACGTAAATCACGTCGATCGGATTAGAAGCTGTTTGTGCGTCAGCCAGGGAACTAAAGGGGCTCTCATAGGTTCCTGCAGAGTGACTTGTGTTGTCCACAAACCAGAAGAAATAGGGAAGGCCTGTAAGTGGGTTAATTGCAGTGGTGTGTTTTTTAAGCTTACTTAGAACAATAATCTCTGCACGATCGACATTTTGATACATGCGTTCTTGAAAAAATTTTGTCTCACCAGACGAAGCAGAGGCTGTTGTCGGGTTAGCTTTTGCTTTTTTTCGTGGGCCAAACGGGATAGAGAGCGAGAGTTCGCCTTGCACGATGCCTTTGAAGAGGGTATCGTAAGAGCCGCTTAGTTCAATTGCCACCATTTTTCTAAAATCACTTTTGATGCGGGCTTTTCCACCAATGGCATCGCGTCCTGAGGTTTTGGTAAAGTAGTAGGTCCCTGCGGCGGCATATAAATGGAATGGTGATTTTTTAAGGAGGTGAACGCCCATTTCTGCGTCCACACCGTACATAGAGAATGTAGCTTTTTTCTCCAAGATTAGATGATGCTCTTTAAAACGGTCAAAAGACCATGAAGAATAGTTGCTCTGTTTTTTTCCCACTGGAAGATACGCATTTGTCCGAAAATCCCAACGCGTGCCAAAGGTCTCGACACCTGCTCCTATTTGATGGAAGGTCTGGTCTTTCGTGCGCCGCACATCATAAAACAGGTTTGCTCCATAAATTCTGGACGCATCGCCACTTTTCAAATATCTAAAACCAGAGCCTGCATTAGCTGCCCACCGACCATTATCAAAAATATGGCCTCGAAGATTGATGAATGGAAGAAAACATGAGGCGTTGTGCAACCCCGAAAAAATGTCTAAAGTTGTATAGCCAGATTTATAGCCGATACCCTTCCCTTCAATATGGCGTATGCTTAACCAAGAAGGTTTCGGACTCTTTGCAGCCTCTTTAGAACTAAAATTATTGATGTTTTCTGCACAGGCGAAGCAGGCAAAACATGTTGTAAGTAAAGAAGCCTGAATGACTCTGTTCACGATCTTGTCCTATTTTCAAACAAACAATTTTTTTCTTATCGCAGATTTACAAATTTTGTGTTGCAAAATTCTTCCCTTACCAGTAATTTTTTTTGAGAGCTCGTAAATAATTCTAACTATTGCTATTGTGGCAAGAAACGTTTTACTTACTCGATAAGGAGGAGATATCCATGTCACTTGAAAACGCCAAAGCAAATCTAAAAGAATTTGGCAAGGAACTGAATCTAGAAGGATTGGCTTTCGATGAAAATCACACCTGTATTCTCGGAATTGACAATACATTTTCTCTCCATTTAACCTACGAGCCTAATTCAGATCGGCTTTATCTCTATTCCCCTATTCTCGATGGTCTTCCCAAAGATGAAAAAATTAAGTTAAGGCTGTATGAGTCGCTCCTTGAAGGCTCTATGTTGGGAGGACAAATGGCGGGTGGTGGCATTGGTGTTGCTGTTCCGGAAGAGCTCATCCTGATGCACTGCGTGCTCGAGATGGGTGTCGGCGCGGATCCCAATTCTCTTAGACGCTTTGCCCCGCTTTTCGTGGAAGCTGTCGAAAGATGGAGAAAGAAAGCTAAAGATATCATGGAAGGTCGCCCAGAAGAAAAAGACGACAAAAAAGGAAAACCGCCTACTATGGCTCCTCCTAAACCAGGCGATCGCTTCATCAAGATCTAGCCTTAGATCTTCTCATGTTTGTGAAGGCCTACTGGGTTTATGATAAAAAAGAAATTCTTTCGGCGCATGGCGTTATAGTCATTGGCCCCTCTTGGTCAGGGCCCCTACGGGAGTAATGATAAAAATGATGTAACGAAATAACGATAAGAAGAATCTTGCGGCTTTGCCGCATTGGCGCCCATGCGCAGAAAAATTTTTATCGTTCTATCATTCTATCGTTTTTATCATTACTCCCGTAGGGGCCCTTTTGCAAGCAAGATCTAGATCATACGATGTGTATGAGAAATATGATTTTTTTTCTACTTATGGTTGCATGCCACTTTGGTGGTGAGAATTGAATTGTGCAATTTTTCTCTTCGTTCTTCGCTTCTTACTCTTGCGCTTTCAACTGTCTTAAGAGTTCGATTTTTGCAGCGCTTGTTTCTTTACTATCGGCTTTTAGCTTTTTTTCTACCAATTTTACGCTGCTCATCACAGTGGAATGATCGCGTGAAAAAAGCTGGCCAATTTTGAAGTAGGAGAGAGATAGAAGCGTGCGAATGAGATACATCGCCATCTGTCTAGGAATGGCACACTCCTTGGCTTGAGACTTGCCGAGAAGATCTTCAATTCGGATGCCATAATAAGCTGCTACCGCGCGTAGAATTTTGTCCGGATTGAGCTCTTTCTGTTTTTCTTTGATAAGAAAGTCGGACAAAATTCGTTTCACAGCCTCTGTGTCAATGCTTTGCGTTTTACTGAGTTGAAGATGCAATCTCAAAGTTAATGCATGTAGGGCATTTTGAAGTGGTTTAGTGTGTGCGTGAAGCGCATGAACTAAAAAATCGATCGCTTCTGCATCCAGAGGAAGAGAAAGTGCGTCTGCACGTTTTTTCAGCCACTCTAGAGTTTCGTGCTCACTCATTTTTTCAAGGCGAAGAACAATACCCCATTCGAAGCGACTCACGAGTCTCGGTTCAATGGCTTCCAAAAATTGGGGTGGCGAGTTTGCGCTGAGTATGATCTGTTTACCTTTAGAATGTAGTGTATTGAACGTGTGAAAAAGCTCTTCTTGTGTGGCCCATTTACGAGCTAAGACGTGCACATCATCAATAATAAGGACATCTGCTAGTCGGTAAGCATTTCTAAACTCTTCCATGGCGCCTGTTCTGATGGCGGCAACAACGTGCTCTGTGAATGTTTCTGCTCGTACGAATAGCAGTCTGAGACCACGCTCTTTGAGCGCATGGCCAATAGCGGTAAGCAGGTGGCTCTTTCCTGCTCCACTTTCTCCATGAATAAAAATGGGATTTATTGAAGAGGGTGAGTTGGCGAGCATCTCCTGAACGAA
>JBIOJU010000128.1:0-4333 GCA_044451165.1 Chlamydiales bacterium
GCCATCCAGAGTTTCACATCACTGAGGGGGTAGAGGCGACCACAGGTCCCTTAGGTCAAGGGATAGGCAACGCTGTCGGTCAGGCCCTAGGATTAAAAATTCTTGCCTCAAAATTTAACAGCGAAGGTTTTCCGCTTTTTACCGGAAAGGTCTACTGCTTGGCAGGAGATGGATGCATCATGGAAGGGGTCTCCTCGGAGGCATCGTCGCTTGCTGGACATCTCAATCTCGACAATCTAGTTCTTATCTACGATGCAAATAAGGTCACTCTCGATGGATTTTTAGCAGAATCCTGTTCTGAAGACGTCAAGTTAAGATATCAAGCTTACGGCTGGGATGTGTACGAGATCGATGGTTATGATCTCGACAGGATGGATGAGCTCTTTTCTGCCTTAACACAGGATCAGACAAGACCAACCCTTATCCTGATGCACACGATCATTGGCAAGGGTTCACCCAATAAGGCCGGAACACATAAAGTGCATGGCTCTCCTCTCGGAGTAGACGAGGTAGAGGCGACAAAACGTGCACTCGGACTTCCCGAGGAGAATTTTTTCGTTCCGCAATCTGTCACAACCTTCTTCGAGAAAAAACTCACCAAAGATAGCGCTCTTGAGCAGAAGTGGAAGGAGATGTTTCGAGTCTGGTCCGAAACGAAGCCAGAGCTTTACAAGCAGTTCATGCAGATGGTGGAAAAGAAGCTTCCTCCCAATTTGGAAGAGGAGGTCCGAAAGATTGCAATTAAATCCCCCATCGCAAGTAGAAATGCCTCTCAAGATGTCTTAAATCCGCTCGGAGAGCTTCTTCCTTTTCTCTATGGTGGTTCTGCCGATCTTTCTGGTTCTGACATGACGATGATGAAAAAATTCCCTCTGATTGCTCCAGGAAATTTCAACGGAAGAAATATTAAATATGGCGTGAGGGAGTTTGCGATGGCGTGTGCGGCAACGGGTCTTGCTGAAACGCACATGATTTTGCCTTTTATCGGCACCTTTCTCACCTTTTCAGACTATATGCGGAATGCAGTCAGACTGGCTGCCCTTTCTAAAATACATGTGATCTATCAGTTCACACACGACTCGGTCTTTTTAGGAGAAGATGGTCCAACGCACCAGCCCATTGAGCATCTTGCAGCACTGCGCGCAATTCCCAGCCTTCAGGTGATTCGTCCAGGCGATAACTGGGAGGTGAAGATGGCGTGGGTAGCAGCTCTTCGTTATCGAGGGCCTACAGCACTGATTCTTTCACGGCAAGCTCTACCCGAGCTTTCCGGAACAAATGTCTCCTATGATCAGGGAATGGGTAAAGGTGCGTATATCGTGAAGCGTGAAGCCGGATCACCACCCGACTTTACTCTTCTTGCAACAGGCTCTGAACTCTCTCTGGCAGTCGATGTGGCTTCCGCCCTCGAGAAAAGGGGGAAGTCTGTGCGTGTGGTCTCGATGCCGTGCTGGGAAATTTTCGAAGAACAGAGTGATGAATACAAGCGTAACGTGATCGGTGGCAACTTAGGAAAACGGGTGAGCATCGAAGCCGCAGTGAGCTTCGGATGGCACAAATGGATTGGGCCCGAAGGAGTTGCAATCAGCATCGAAACGTTCGGAGAATCGGCGCCGCAGAGTGATATCGCAGAAGAGTTTGGTTTCACCGTCGATGCCGTCCTAGATCGCTTGCTCTCCTCTTGAGAGCAAGCGGTTTCATGAGAATCCGAAATAACCACCGAGAACACCGAGCACTCCGAGAGAAAGAAGAAAAAAACAACAGGATGAGGAAAAGATGAAGAAAATCCCTTCTTTTTTATCCTGCCTATCCTGTGATTTTACTTCTCTCTCCTCGGTGCTCTCGGCGTGCTCGGTGTTTAAAAGCAGATTGATGCACGATGGTAGTTCATGAAACAAAAGCTGTTAGAGGCGCTAAAGTGTAGGAATGAGGGGAGGCCGCCCGTGTGGCTCATGAGGCAGGCTGGGCGCTCTCTTCCCGAATATCGAGCTTTGCGTGAAAAAATCTCTCTCGAAAAACTTTTCCGCACGCCCGAGCTTGCTGCGCAGGTGACACGCTTGCCTGTAGATCTTCTTGGTGTTGACGCAGCGATTCTCTTTTCCGACATTTTGATGATCGCAGATGTTTTTGGCTTAAGCGTTCACTTTGTAGAGGGAAAAGGGCCGCTCATAGAGCCCGCGATTAACAGTCGACTCGATGTTGAAAAACTCGAGGCGCACAAAGTGGCAACTTCTCTCTCTTTTGTTTTCGAAACGGTGCGGCTTGTCCGAAAAGATCTTTCCGTTCCACTCATCGGTTTTTGCGGCGGTCCATTCACTGTCGCAAGCTATTTTATCGAAGGTGGTTCGGGAGGAAAAGAGCTCATGAAAACCAAAAACTGGCTTTTTTCCGATCCAGCAAGTTTTCATCTTTTATTACAAAAAATTACCGATGTCTCGATCGAGTATCTCCAGCTTCAGGTAGCAGCTGGCGCACAAGCGGTGCAGATCTTCGACTCGTGGGCAAATGTTCTTTCAACCCCAGCATTTTTAACGTTTTGCCTTCCCTACCTAAAACAGATTGCACAATCGATCAAAGATGTTCCCGTGATTCTCTTTTGCCGCGGCTCTACACTTTTTCCAGAGGAGCTCGCGTCACTTAACCCGTCTGCCATTAGCTTCGACTGGCATAGAGAGCTTCCAGCACTCAGGCGTCTTGTGCCTCGGAGGATTGCAGTCCAAGGAAACTTTGACCCGCATCTTCTCAAAGCGCCACCCTCTCTGATCCGTAGTGAAGTGGAAACACTGCTCTCCGCCATGCAGGGCGAGCCCGGCTTCATCGTAAACTTGGGCCACGGCGTCCTTCCCGACACCCCCTTTGAACACGTGAAGTGCTTTGTCGATGCAGTGAAAAATCATTCCTCAGCAAAGGAGAAGGTATGACAGCTTTAGCAAAAAACGACTATCTGAAACCTGTCTTGGGCGCGCTGGGGTTGGGAAAGTAATTTTTATTATATAAAATTTTATTCGAAGCCTTGTGTTTGAAACAGAACACTTAATTATGTTATAATTTTCGACAAAACAAATAGATTTTTATGGCAACGATTACCTTAGAAGATTTTCGACCTGCTTTTAATGGTTGGCAAACAGCAGCAGAAGACCTCTGTGGTTACCCAGCTAGGGATGGTCGATGGATCCCTGGTATGGTTGCGGATTACCGGATCATTGATACAGCCTCCGCACAACGAAGATACATGAACCAGTCGCAGGTCAGCTTCTGGCTAAAGTCTCTTTTGCTTGTTTTGGGAACTCCCACCATCAGCTTAGTCATGAACGTGGCAGAGGGTGTTTTTAGAGCCCTTAAGGTAGTAACCTTTGCAAACTTTTGGGCTGACCGCGAAGTGGACGCAGGGCTTGAAGCGCTTAGAAGACCCGAGCAACAGCTCACCATTGCTGATTTTTTTCCGCACCTGTCAATCGGAGTACCTGCACTTTCCCGTCTACAAGAAAAGATTACAAGAGCATGGCGTCCTTTCTTCGGTTATTACGCTGGGCCGCAACATCACTTCTCTTATCCATTCAAGGCGCGGCTTAGAGAGACAGCTGATGATCTCTTATTCATCGCGCTGCTGATCCCCACCCTCGCGGGGCGGACGTTAAGCGCTCTGGCTGGTTCAACTTGCGGCGCATTTTCTTTGACCTGCGGAAGAGACGCAGCAAAGATCTACGCTACATTTGAGCGTCTGCAGGGTGCAGGCTTCATCCTCGCCCCCTGCTTCCAGCCATCGGCAACCCGCCACGGCCTCGGGGGCGATATCAACAACCCCAACGCCCTTTGAGGGCTTCGAAACTTGCCAGAATTCCTACTTTTAATAGGAATTGTGGTTTAATTTTATCTATTTTTTACCAAAATTCCCACAAAAAATAGGTATTTTGGTAGGATTTAAAGAAGGAAGGGTCCCATGCGTAATCAATTAAAATCCATTAAGACGCCCTATGTTGACGCCCAGACGTTATTGAATCTTTTGGTGGATTATAGGCGACCAAGAGAGTGTATCGCGCGGATGGTCAAAAATGGGGAGTTAATTCGCCTAAAAAATGGGTTCTTTCTAATAGCGGATCGAATGCAAGACGTTCATTCGGCCGTGCCCCATGAACAGATTGCAAATTTGCTCTACGGCCCTTCGTATGTGAGTCTCGAATGGGCTCTATCGTTTTATGGCATGATTCCAGAACGAGTGCATACAATTACTAGTATGACTTTAGGTAGGGGTAAAGAGTTTCAAACTCCCGTGGGTCATTTTGTGTACCACCCCCTTTCTTCACAGCGTTATTCCATTGGCATCACCCAGAAA
>JBIOJU010000129.1:0-4316 GCA_044451165.1 Chlamydiales bacterium
AACCTGGGTGATTTCCTAATATTAATATTATATTTTATCATCTTAAAATAATAAAATCTTTTCATTGGTTTTTTTTAAAACTAAAACAGAAAACATGGGGCCTTTAAAGAAACAAAAGCCGGGGGGGGGCGGGAACGCAATCGGTAACGTTCAAGGCGAGCGGTATTCGTGACGTTCCTGTTTGTTACCCGTTACCCTTCCCGATTCCTTTCATCGTCATCATTTCTTAGTAAAAGACCTGCTGCAGCACAAGCCCGTGTGCTGGTGCGGTGATTCCCGCGCGGGTGCGGTCGCGACCTTCTAGGATGGAGGGGAGCTCTTCGTTTTTTATTTTTCCCATGCCGACGTAAACGAGGGTGCCGACAAGGTTGCGTACCATCTTGTAGAGAAAATTGTCGCCGATGATCGCGATCTTGAGGCGATCATCTTCAATGGGGGTAAAGGAGATTTCGCGCAATGTGCAAATCCCTGTGCGTTTGTTGTGAGTTCCTGCGTTGCAAAAAGCAGAAAAGTCTTTTTTCCCCACAAGCTGCTCAGCAGAGCGTTTCATCTTTTCGATCTCGAGAGGTGTCTGCAGATGCCAGGAAAAATTTCTATGAAAGGGGAGCTGGATGGCAGTAGGACAGAGAAAATACTGGTACTCTTTGCCCGTGGCATCAAGGGTGGGATGAAAAGAGGGTGCAGCGATCTCGACACTTTTAACCGAGATACTTTTAGGAAGAACAGCGTTCACGCCGCGCTCAATCAATGTCAGATCATCGGTTGGAGAGAAGAAGTTGACGACCTGTCCTTGCGCATGCACACCTCGATCGGTGCGACTTGCCGCTTGGAGCGCAACCTCCTCTCTCAAGATCTGCTGTAGCGCAGACCCCAATGTCTCCTCAATACTCTTACCTGTTTTGGTTTTTTGCCAACCGAGATAGTCTGTGCCATCATAGGCGACAACCATCCTAACATTTGTTTTGGTCACGGCTGGTTGTAGAGCTTTAACCCTTCTAGGAACATCTGAACGGCGAGGAGGGTTAGAAGAAGGCCCATCAGTTTCTCACAGGCGGAGATCCCGCGCCAGCCAAGGATCCGCTTTAGGAACGAGCTTGCGAGCAAGATGACCATCGACGCGGCCCAGGCGATAAAGATTGCGACAAGTGTTGCCTTGTGCGACTGCTCGTGTGCATAGAGCATGACAGCGGTTAGAACGGCGGGTCCAGCAACTAGTGGAATGGCAAGAGGGACGATGAAGGGCTCTTTTTTATGAGCCAGCTCTACTTCAGGGTCTCTTCTAGAAGGAAAGAGCATTTTTAAAGCGATTAAAAACAGGATGATGCCACCAGAGATCATTGTGGTGTACTGAGTGACACCAAGAAGATCGAGGAATGCGTCACCCAAGAAGTGAAAAAAGAGGATGATCCCAAGCGCGATGCACATTTCACGGATGATGATGATCCGCTGCTTGGCAGGGCTATAATCTTTTAAGATAGAGATGAAGAGGGGCACGTTGCCAATCGGGTCCATCAGGAGAAAGAGCGACAGTGTGTAGGGGAGAATAGTGCCAAATGATTCCATATGATTTAATTTATAGATTCCTTTTCAATAATATTCCAGATTTTTTCCAGCTGCTTTTTATGTTTGAATTTAAGATGGTGCAAGATCATCAAACAATCTTGGTTTTGTGTAAAAGCCGCTCTCGTCCAGTTGGCAGATCCGAGAATGAAAGTAGAGCGGTCGATCCAGGCCCACTTATGGTGAAAGAGCTGTTGCCCCTGCGAGAGAAAGAGTGGAATTCCCGACTCCCGCAGTTGCTTGAGTACGGGCGCGCTTGCACCCTCGGCGGTGTAATGGTCGAGCGCTACCCGTACATCGACTCCCCGTTTGTGCGCAGAGATGAGAGCTTCTGTAAGAAGAGGGTGTGTGAGGGTGAACATCGCCACATAGATCTTCTCCTTTGCATGATCGATCTCTTCGATAAGGCGTGCTTGCGCCCGTTCTGAGGGGAGGAGCCATAGTTCGCCTTTTGTTTTTCCAAGAGAAAAGAGGTGACTTCCACTTTCGTTTTCTCCCAAAAAATTGGCGAGTCCGGGATGGTAGAGCGCTGCTACTAAATTATCATGCGCTTTTAACGAGGTGGCAGTTAAGTTGGCCGAGCCAAGGAGAACTTTTTCATGATCTAGAATAAGAATTTTCCGGTGCATCAAGCCCCGACTCATCTCCACGGGCTTGCTTGTTGCAATCTCTAATGGAGGGGTCGCCGATGGGTCGTAAAGAATTTTTGTTTTAATTCCGGCTACAGATTTTTGTGCAAGAAGCGTTCTGATCTCTGGGTCTGTGAGCGCATAGATGGTTAGAGAGAGGGAGCTCCTAGTCTCGCGAATTGCGCGCAGAAAGAGTTTGTGAAGGTTGTGTCGCGTGTGATTGGAATAGAAAATTAAAGGCAGATCTTTATCAGGCAGCGCGTGCTGTGGAGCTGTAGAAAAGATCCACACACACGCGAAGATAGTAAAAAGAAAAAGAGCTAAGCGAACAACTCGCTTAAATTTTTTCACCCGCAGCACGCATCTCTTGGATCACAGCATTTAAGCCGCGCTTATCAATCGTGCGCATGCCGTGTGCAGAGAGGGTAAGTGTGACAAAACGCTTTTCTTCACCAAACCAGAAACGCTTTTTTAGCAGGTTTGGATTAAAGCGGCGTTTTTTAATGCCTGTAACTTTCAGGCCCACGCCTTTTTTCTTTTTTGCAATCCCACGGAGTGCATAGCTTCTGCCCTTCATGGGGACTTTTCCGGTCACTTGACATCTTCTTGGCATAGGTTTCTCTCGAAAAATGGTGAGATGCCATGATAGCTAAGTCGAATGTTAATGGACAAGAATTTTTGGATATGTAAATTAATTTTTTAACGGAGGCTTGGATTCTTTTGTCAGAATTATACGCAGAATTTGTCGTGATCGGATCCGGACCTGCTGGTCAAAAAGCTGCCATTCAGGCAGCGAAGCTAGGCAAGTCGGTGATTGTGATTGAAAAGGATATGATAGGAGGAGCTTGCCTGAATTCGGGGACGATCCCTTCTAAATCACTCCGTGAAGCGATCTTGGACCTCACCGATTTTTATAAGAGAAGTTTTTATGGTAAAAAAAATAACTTAGACTCTATTTCGATCAACGACCTCAACTACCGGCTGCACAAAACGCTCGATGAGCAGCGCAAAATGCTTGAGAAGCAGTTTGAAAAAAATAAAATTAGACTCATCAAGGGCGCCGCTCGTTTTGAAGATGCGCACACACTGGTGGTAGATGGCAAAAATATTAAGGGTGACATTTTTCTCATCTCTTGTGGCTCCAAACCACGCAATCCGATGAACATCCCTTTCGACCATGAAAAAATTTTAGACTCAACAAGGATTCTTACAATTGATCATCTTCCTAAAACAATGATTGTGCTGGGCGGCGGCATCGTCGGCTCAGAATATGCAAGTTTTTTTGCTGCCCTAGGTACAGAACTGGTTGTTGTAGATAAACGCGCGCATCTCCTTCCTCTTTTGGACGAAGAGATCGGCATCCATCTACAAAAAGCACTTGGTGAACTTGGCCTAAAGATGGTGGGAAATGTCGAAGTGCAAGAGGTGGTTCGAAAAAACAAGCACGTCCAAGTTGTGTTAAACAACGGGACAACCTTAGAGGCAGAGATGCTGCTCTACGCGCTCGGAAGAGAGGCAAATGTCGATCAGCTAGAAATTGAAAATGCGGGAATTGCGCTCGACAGTCGTGGACATATTCCTGTGAACGCTCTTTTTCAAACAGCAGTTCCGCACATCTACGCCGCAGGAGATGTGATCGGACAACCAGCTCTTGCATCGACTAGCATGGAGCAGGGAAGACTTGTTGCTCGTCACGCATTCGGCGCCAGCACGCACCACTTTCCCAGCTTTTTCCCGATCGGGATTTATACAATTCCCGAAATTTCTTCGTGTGGCTATACTGAAAAACAACTTAAAGAACTTGGTTTTCACTACGAGGTGGGCCGCGCTTACTACTATGAAATCGCGCGGAACCAGATCTCGGGAAATGATCCTGGCCTGTTTAAGATCCTCTTTCACGCCGAGACCTTGGAAATCCTAGGTATTCATATCATTGGAAGAGCGGCAACAGAGGTGATTCATATCGGGCAGGTGGCGATGAGTTTTAAAGCGCGCATCGACTATTTTATCGATCAGGTCTTTAACTACCCGACCTATGCAGAGGGCTATCGGATTGCTGCACTAAATGGGCTAAATAAGTTAAAACATAGAAAATAATAAGGAATAAAAAATGGCCATCTTCGACAT
>JBIOJU010000130.1:0-4211 GCA_044451165.1 Chlamydiales bacterium
ATGCTTTCTGTCATTAAAAATCGCTGTTCGACTCTTATTGTACCCGACTCTGGAGTCCTCTCCCTTACCTATTTTTTGAATGCCAGCTTTCCACTGAAAATGATCTCTCTCTGGTCAGATCCTCGCCAGGGTGTTTTGAAACAAAACGTTCCCTCTCCAAATCCTACGCTTGTGCACACCCCTCTTCTTGCTAAGATGGAAGATCTGCGCACGCTCTCCCCACAAGAGGTGGCAGCGCATGCTTAAAGGGCAGATTTTTGACTATTTAACTAGTATTGGACAAAGGCAGTTGTCTGCAGGCATAGACCAGCTCTCTTCAACGCAATTGGAAAGCTTTTTTGCACAGCTCAAAAAACATGACGCCCTACTTTTAAAAAGACAGCGCGAAGCTCTCTTTCGGACACGTCCCCTTCCCTCAGCGATAGAACCGCTTACCCTGTTTGAAAATTCAGGCCACGTGGAAAGTCGCACCGTCGGGATGGAACTACTCTCAAAGGGAAAAGTCGGTTGCCTATTTCTCGCCGGCGGGCAGGGATCGCGTTTAGGAGTCAAAGGCCCGAAGGGACTAGTTCCTGTGACACCTATTTTAAGAAAACCCCTTTTTCAACTCTTATTAGAAAAGAGCGTTGCCGCTGCCAAACAGGCGGGGCACACTCTTCCCGTCGCAATCATGACCTCTCCGCTCAATCATATTGAGACGATTAGCTTTTTGGAAAAACAGCGCTACTTTGGTCTCAAAGAGCAGAATTGTTCTTTTTTTGTCCAAGGCATGTTGCCTCACCTCGATAATCGAGGAGACTGGTTACTGGAGTCGCCAGGAAGACTTGCAGAAGGCGCCGACGGAAATGGAGGCGCCCTAATCAACTTTTTCAATTCTGGAATCTGGGCAAAATGGAAAGAGCGTGGTGTCGAATATCTCAACATCATCCCCATCGATAATGCACTAGGTGATCCGTTTGACGCGGAGCAGATTGGCGCTTGCCATCTTTCACAAGCCGATGCTGTTCTTAAAGGCATCACACGCCTGCACAAAGATGAACAGCTAGGTGTTGTCGGCCTAGTCCAGGGGCATGTCTGTATCATCGAATACACGGAGCTTCCTGAACAGGAGAAAAACGCGGCTGATGTAGATGGCACGCTGCGCTGGAAAATTGCAAATTCAGGTCTCTTCTCTTTTCGCATGGATTTCATCGAAAGACTCGCAAAAGACCCCCACTTTTTTCTTCCTTGGCACGTTGCAAAAAAAAGCAGCGAGATTCTCCTTATGAACTCCAAGGGCTCTTTTCAAGAAACAGTAAAAATCTGGAAGTGCGAAACCTTCCTTTTTGATGTCTTGAACTTCACAACGCGTGCAAAGGTACTCGTCTATCCTCGCGACGAGGTCTACGCACCTCTCAAAAATGCCACCGGCCCCAACAGTTTAGATGAGGTCCAAGCAGCACTGGAGCAAGCCGACAGGCGTGCTTTTAAAAAAGTGACAGGAAGGGAGTTGCCGAAAGGTAAATTTGAACTCGATCCAGCTTTTTATTATCCAACCGCCGATCTGATAGAAAAGTGGCGCGGCAGGGAACCGGTTCCCGGGTATGTTGAGGCTTAATATTCGGTATGATAAGGTGACCCGCTACAAAACAGTTTAAAAAGATCATGAAAATTGGATATTTAGGTGCAGGAACTTGGGGGTTTTGTCTCGCCTCGCTTCTTGCTGGAAAAGGTCATGAAGTTGTCCTCTGGACGGCAAATCCCGAGTTTGCGCGGCTACTTCGCAGCACGTGGGAACATCCAAAACTGCCGGGATACAAAGCCCATAAAAACGTCAAGATCACGAGCGAGCTCAAAGAGGCACTAGATGGTGCAGAACTCATTGTTGAGTCGGTGACGTCTCGCGGCGTCCGCCCTGTCTTCGATCAAGTCGTCTATTTGGGAGGTGTGGAATGTCCTGTTGTGCTTACCTCCAAGGGAATCGAGCAAAACAGCTGTCTGCTTCTTCCCGAAGTAGTCACACAAGTATTAGGTGAAGACCATAAAAACCGGATCGGCTGCCTTAGTGGTCCGAGCCATGCGGAAGAGGTGATCCACAACCTGCCGACTTCTGTCGTCTCCGCCTCATATGATCCAAATCTCATGCTCGCTATTCGAGATATTTTCTCTACTCCTTTTTTCCGGATCTATCCCAACGCAGATATCCATGGCGTTGCTTTTGGCGGAGCGATGAAAAACATCATCGCCATTGCATGCGGGATTTCCGACGGCTTGGGCTTTGGCGATAACACCAAAGCAGCACTCATGACGCGTGGTCTACATGAGATGCGAAAACTTGCCGTCACAAAAAGCTGTGCACCTGAAACATTAAATGGCCTTTCGGGTTTGGGAGATCTCTGCGTCACCTGCCTCTCAAAGCTCAGTCGAAACTTCGCCTTTGGAAGATTGATCGCAGAAGGACTTACTCCTCAAGCCGCTAAAGAAAAAATCGGCATGGTTGTTGAGGGAAGCTACACCTGCGTATCAGCTAGACAGCTCGGCCAATAAGCGAATATCGCAGTGCCCATCACAGAGGCCGTGTATGAGATTCTCGAAGAGGGGCTCGATCCACGCGAGGCGGTAAAATCACTCCTTCAGCGCGCCATTAAGGAGGAGCACCTTTGATCCCTAGTCTCAAAGTGTTAACAGCACAAGAGATGTCACGCATCGAGAAGCGCGCCTATGAAGACGGCGCCTCCGAAGAGGCTTTTATGGAAAATGCTGGCAAAGGGATTGCTGAACAGGTCGAAAACTTCATCGATGCGCATCTTCTAGAAAAAAAGGTCACTCTCCTCGTTGGCAAGGGAAATAATGGTGGTGATGCGCTGGCAGCAGGAAGGCATCTTCTTGCAAAAGGATTTTCCGTCCGCTCTATCCATACCCATGCTTTCGAAGAGTGCTCGTCCCTCTCTCAAAAACAGCAGACAGCGTTCAAAGCTGCAGGAGGTGACATCTCCTCTCAAGGCAAGCTGCAGGGACTTCTGCTCGACGGGCTCACTGGCACTGGCTTTCACGGAAAAGCAGAAGGCCCTCTTGCCTCTCTTATTGAACTCGCCAATCAATCTAAACTTCCGATTCTTGCAGTCGATATACCGTCGGGATTGAACGGCACAAGCGGCGAAGTGGGATCGATCGCCATCCGTGCCACACAAACTCTCTACCTCGAGCTTCCAAAACTGGGATTTTTTTTGAAAGAGGGATGGAATCATGTAGGAGAGCTCGTGCAAGTTCCCTTTGGTCTGGATGAAAAATATAGAGATGAAGCAGAAGCTGTCGCTCTACTACTCGACAGCACAAAGATGGGCGAGCTTCTCCCCACTATTCGCCGAAACAGACACAAATACCAAGCTGGCTATCTCGTTGCGGTTGCTGGCTCGAAAGGCTTTTCTGGCGCTGCTTTCCTTTCCTGCTTGGCCGCTCTTCGATCCGGAGCAGGAATTGTCAGGCTTTTTCATGCATGGGATATGGAGTGTGAGATGGGAGGCGCGCCTCTTGAACTGGTAAAAGAGGAGCTGGGAGAAAATGGCATGGCGCGCATTCTCGAAGAGTGCGAGCGGGCATCTGCTCTCCTCATTGGCCCGGGCATTGGCCGTAGTAAAGAGAGCAAGCAATTATTGAATGAGGTTCTACCTCGACTCTCTCTTCCTAATGTGATCGATGCAGATGCGCTCTTTCTTCTTTCAAAAAACAGTCACTGGAAACTTCCCTCTCAGACCATTTTGACACCGCACCGCAAAGAAGCAGAGAGGGTACTAGGCATTTCTTCAGAAGAAGATGAGCAGCTCTTCCTCCAGAAGTGTCAAGAGTATGTAAACACAAAACAGGTGACGCTGATTTTAAAAGGCGGGCCGACCTTCATCTTTCACCCAAACACCACGCCTTTCATCTCCACGCGCGGCGATCCCGGCATGGCAACAGCAGGTACCGGGGACGTACTCACCGGCATCCTGGGAGCACTACTCGCACAAAAGTTCGATCCACTCTCTGCAGCGGTTCTTGGAGTTACACTCCATGGTATCGCAGGAGAAATTGCTGCCTTCCAAAAAACTTCCTACTCCCTCATCGCCTCCGATCTCATAGAGCATCTTTCAGATGCCTTCCTCGAACTCATCAATACCAACACCCTACACTAAAAACAAAAGAAAGACAGGGGAAGCAAAGATCCGCTACCGCGGGCAGAATCGCGCTCGCCG
>JBIOJU010000131.1:0-4210 GCA_044451165.1 Chlamydiales bacterium
TCGATCCCCAAGGTGTGGTTTATCTTGGCGACGGAGGCTGGGCAGCAAGTACGCGCGAGCCTGTCAAAGCGGCTGAGCGCTGGTATCTTGCTAAAACTCTACGCGCAAACTTTGTCTATTTCGTCTCTCTCCAGGGAGCCACTTCTCTCATTCAAGCCATCGATAGCGAAGGCAAAATCATCGATCAGCTCTCTTTTCCATAAGGAGAAAATCCCACCGCTGAGACATAGAGAAAGGAGGAAAAAAACCCTTCTTATTTGCTGCGGATAGCAGCAGGAGCTTTTTTTTGTTTTGCTCTCCCCAAAACAAAAAGAAACCTTCCCTCTTGCCTCTGTGCTGCCTCATCTTCCTCTGTGTCTCTGTGGTGGGATTTTTCTCTCCTTCTTTCAGCTTACTTGGAGAGGCTCACTAGTTTTTCGAGGACCTCACTTGAGCGCTTCACGAAGTCGGAGAGCTGCCCCGGATCCATCTCTTTTTGCGAGAGGAGAGAAAGATCATACAAGTGGCGTACAACCTCTTTTGCAAGGGCCGGTTCCTTCTGCTTCATGCCGTAGAGTGCGCTCACAAGTGAGTTGTTGGTGTTCACGACGAAAGTGCGCTTATCGGTTAGGCTGAGGGGCAGGTTTTGTCCAGAGAGCGCCATGTAGTCGCGCATGCGCCGCATCTCCTCACTCATCACAAGGAGTGCAGGCACGTTTGACGCGGTAAGACTTTTGGCTTCGACTTCTAGTTTTTCCATGCCGAGCGATGTGCGGATGAAGTCGGCAATTTTTGCAGCCTCCGTTCTTCCGTCAGCATCGAGCAGCGTCTTTTCACGCGTCTTGTCGACCAGCTCATCCCCTACTGCCGCATCGATGCGCTGAAATTTACTAGAGGCGAGCTTTGTCTCTAAAGTGTTCATGAGCGCGGTATCGACGGGTGAAAGGGCGTAGAGCACCTCCTGATCCTTGTAAAGTTCCAGCAGCTGTGAGGTGTTCTTCTCATCTACAGTATAAAAAATCTTATCCTTTGTTTTTTCTCGATTTCTCTCGACATACTCTTCGGCGGTTGTCCACTCGCCACGGGTGTTTTTCCAGACGAGGGCAGTTTTGACTCTTTCATAAAACTTATCGTCCTGGATGGCGCCCAGTTTGATGATGAGTTCAATGTCTGGCCAGGCTGCCAAAAACTTCTCGCGCTCAGTTTGATAAAGGGTGACAAGTCTGTCAGAGACCTTTTTAGATATGTGAGAGGAGAGTTGACGCACCGTCTTGTCCATTTGGAGCGTGCTGCGCGAAACGTTAAGAGGAATTTCTGCGCTATCAAGCGCTCCCTTCAGCACGGTAAGATATTCGGGGATAAGATCTTTACAGCTATCAGAAACAAAGACTCGATTGCAGAAGAGCTGGATGTTGGACTCTTTCCAGTCGAAGCGTTTTTGAATTTTTGGAAAATAAAGAATGCCTTTGAGGTGAAAGGGGTAGTCCACTTGGAGATGGATCCAGAAGATCGGAGCGGGATCGAAAGGATAGAGCGCCTGGTAGAACTCGAGATACTCCTGGTCGGTGCATTCGGAAGCAGGCTTTAACCAGAGAGGATCTTTTGCATTGATCTTCTCTCCATTTAGCCGAATAGGAAAGGGAAGGAAGCTGCAATAGCGTCTCAGAATCTCACGAATTTTACCCTCTTCCAAAAACTCTTCGCTCTCTTTGTCGATGAAGAGGGTGATCTCGGTGCCGCGTGTGTTTCGCTCTCCCTTATCGATGGTGTAATCTGCACCTCCATCACACGACCAGAGAACCGCTTCTCCTCCTTTACGATAGGTGAGCGTGTCGATCTCAACTTTTGTCGAGACCATATAGGCAGAGTAGAATCCCAAGCCAAAATGGCCGATGATCTGATCTTCTGCGTTCTGACTTTTATATTTGCTTAAAAACTCCTCTGCACCGGAAAAGGCGACCTGGGCGATATATTTTTCCACCTCATCCGCTGACATTCCAATACCCGTGTCGATGAATTTTAATGTGCGCTCCTTCTTGTCGATTTTAAGATCGACAACAAGCTCATCATCGGCAAACTCACACTCTTTTTGCTCTCTAAGCACGCGGAGCTTGTGCAGCGCATCGCAGGCATTCGAGACCAGCTCTCGTACAAAAATATCCTTATCGTTGTAAAGCCATTTTTTAATGATCGGAAGAAGATTTTCGGTGTGAATTTTGAGTTTGCCTTGCGCCATAAACTTTTGCTCCAAATTTTAACTTGTTAGTTTTTATGCTTGCCGAGGAGAATGATGCGAAGATAACCGTTTTTGAGTCAAGATTAAGGAGCATGAGAGAGTGTTCCACGAGCGCTTTTGCAGCCGGTGATCCGGAAAAAAGAGCAACGAGGTAACGATACAACGATGAAAACGATGGAAGAAGGCAAAAAATTATTTTCTTTGAAAAATTTTATCGTTCATATCGTTGTATCGTTACCTCGTTGATCTTGTTGCTCAGTAAGAAACCCATGTTCTAGTCGTGGTAGGGAGTCAATGGCCTATTAAAGTATCACTATGCTATGCGAATGGAGTAATGATTTTCTTTGGTGACAATGTGCGATATATCGTACCCTAAGTCCAGGTGTTGAGGATGACAAAGTATATCATCTGCGAGACTCAAGAATATAAAGCATGGTTCAAAACACAGACTTTAAAATCACAGCGTCAAATTCTCAGCAGACTACTCATGGTGGAAGATGCCGGATATTTCGGGCATTACAAATACCTGCAATCGGAACAAATTTGGGAGTTGAAGTTTAATGACGGAAGGCGTGTGTACTATGTTCTTGCATCGAAAACAATGATTCTTCTGTTTGGGGGAAATAAGAATGGGCAAGAGAAAGATATCAAAAAAGCGGCAAAGATCTTTAGACAGATCGGTTAAATTTGATCAGCGAAAGATTGCTGGGCTTTCGCGGGTCAATCCTCTCAAAGAACTAATAGACCCACAACAAACAGCTTTGGCAATTTTAGAGTGTTTGCAAAGTAATGACCCTGAGGGCGCAATGGAAATGATTGCAATTTACTTGGATGCATTGAACAAGTCTCGTTTGCGAAAACGCACGAAGTTGTCAAAATCGACAATGTACTCAGCGTTAAAACACCGCAATCCGACGATTCGGACGCTCGCAAAAATTATGCACTCATCTACTAAGTAAAAACATGCGCGTACTGTTAGGTCAGATTAATCCGACGATCGGGGATTTCCAGGGAAATACGGAAAAGATTTTGCGCGTGATGGAGCGTGCGCGGGAAAAGAGGGCAGAGATTGTCGTTTTTCCTGAGATGAGCCTGTGCGGGTATCAGCCGGAAGATCTAGTGATGCATGCGGCTTTCGTGGAGGAGATGCATCGCTGGTTGGAGAAGATCGTCCAGGCTTCCAAGGGGCTCATGGTCGTAGTGGGCCTTGTGCGGCGCAATCCAACTGGAGGTGAAAAGCCTCTTTTTAACAGTGCGGCAGTGGTTCAAGATGGCAAATTTGTGGGTTTTGAGGATAAGTGCCTTCTTCCCACCTACGATGTCTTCGATGAGAAGCGGTATTTTGAATCTGGAAAATTGATACATATCTGGAACTACAAGGGAAAAAAGATCGCAGTCACCATTTGCGAGGATATCTGGCAGCACGCGGGTCTTGTCGAGTATACCAACTATGCACACGATCCGATCGTCGATCTTGTTCCGCAAAAGCCAGATCTTTTAATCAATATTTCGGCATCACCTTATCACTTTCAGAAACGTGATGTGCGGATTCAAGTTTGCGCTGCAAATGCCAAATCCCTCCGCTGCCCAGTTCTTCTCTGCTGCCAAGTGGGAAGCAACGATCAGCTCGTGTTCGATGGATATAGTTTATACGTCGATGCAGAAGGAGATTTGCGGCAGTACGCGGCAGGTTTCAAAGAGGATGAGATGCTGGTCGATTTAGACCACACCTCTTCTCGCATAGCATTTGAATATGATGCTCTGCATGATCTTTACAATGCTCTTGTTCTGGGACTGCGCGACTACTTTCACAAGCAGGGTTTTAAAAAGGGGTGTTTAGGACTATCGGGGGGGATCGACTCTGCGCTTGTTGCCTGCATCGCTGCCGATGCACTCGGTAAAGAAAATGTTCTTGCGCTTGCCATGCCGTCGCGCTTTAATTCACCCGGAAGCGTAAGCGATGCGCGCCAGCTTGCACAAAATTTACAGATTGAA
>JBIOJU010000132.1:0-4209 GCA_044451165.1 Chlamydiales bacterium
ACTTTTTTTGCGCCAAGTCCGGGTATTTGGAGCAGCTTTTT
The DNA here is from genome assembly GCA_044451165.1 of Chlamydiales bacterium. Classification (GTDB taxonomy): domain Bacteria; phylum Chlamydiota; class Chlamydiia; order Chlamydiales; family Rhabdochlamydiaceae. The sequence goes on from JBIOJU010000132.1 coordinate 42, forward strand.
TGGGCTCTCTTCCAAGATTTGGAGCGTCTCAAGCCCAAATTTTTTGACAATCCGTTCCGCATAGACGGGGCCAATCCCTTTGATCATCCCAGATTCTAAATATTTTTGAATTCCAATCAGGTCGCTTGGCGCCTGTAGATCAAAGCTCTCTACATCAAATTGCTGGCCATACTGCGGATGCTGTTTCCACACCCCCTTGCAGCGCAGCGTCTCTCCAGGCTGAACCGATCCAAGGTAGCCGACAATCGTCGTCATCTCCTTTTTTTTCGGTTCTTTTAGACGCGCGACCGTAAAGCCATTTTCGCTTCCCGCAAAAACAACGCTCTCGACATAGCCATAAATCTCTTCTTGCATAGCGTGGAGCCTACCATGAGTAAACAACTTTTGACTAGAGAAAGAAGCAACAAACGATGAACGATGAGTGATGAATGCTGAACGGAAGAGTGAAGAAAAAGAAGCTGTCCGACAATTCTTTTTTCGGCTGATCTCTCATCCTCAGAGGTCATCGTCGCCACCAAAACACCATGCCGCTTGTTTTAATTGTCCTCGTTTTCTAAAATCCTCTCTCTATTCCGGATTAGCTCAGTGGTAGAGCAGCGGACTGTTAATCCGTTGGTCGCAAGTTCGAATCTTGCATCCGGAGATTTTCTTAGTGTTCCAGGTTGCTTATGTACGCTAATGACATGAGGCATCCAAGCGATAGTTCCGACAATACAGTATGCGCTTCGCGATTCAAAAAGCTGATTTATCGGCTGTACAAACATTCTGCCAGAAATATCCTAATCTATCTCTTCTCAAAAAACATATTCCGATCGTGCAATAATGGGGTTGTTTAAACGGATTTCTGTATCCAAATACAAAAATAGGTCATTATGTCTATAATCAATCTTTCAGCTCCTCTTCAGCAAAAAATCTGCTCTTATCTGGGCGCAAGCGAGCAGTTGCGTGTTGCCAACACTTGCAAACCTGCGCAGCGATTTGTTGCTCAAATGCAGATGCGCACGGCCTTGCAGAGCGCGTATCAAGAAGGTCTTGTCGGGGGAACGGATCTCTATTTTTCTGCGTTACGTGCGTGCTGTGCTGTTTCTATGGCGTGTCTTGCATGCCAAGTGTCCGGGGAAGAAGTGCTTTTGGATCGTTTAGGCCGACAAGTTGAGTCGCTATCGAGCGAGCGTTTGGATGTATCATTGCAAAAAATTTCTTTGAACAAAGAAAAAATCACGCGCCTAGACGGAGTGAAGAACGAAGTTGATGGTAGTTATGCATCTAAAATCAGTATGGCAATATCACGGTTGTCATTGGGAAATCCTTTTGGTCAAATAAATTTTGACTGGGTGATAGGGAATAGAAATAATGCTTATCAAGATGCCGTAGGCCGCTTAGAGATGCAATATGAACCGGCTTATCAAAGATTAGATGCTCGTCACGCGGAGCTTGGTGACGCCATTTCAATTGCGCGGACAAATCGTGATCGAGAGAATATTGCGGCAGACTGGAGAGCGGCTTACGCTCCACTCGGTACTCTTGGGGTGATGATAGGGGGGCTCTCGCTTGTAGGAATGCATGAAGTGGATCACGCGCTTCGAGATGTGGAGATGCCTATGTTTAATAGATACTTTTCTGTTGTTGGTGCGCTATCTCTTGGTTGGGGTATGGTTTGTCTTTCCTATGAACACCCGGTGCAAGGAGTTCCGCTCGCAATGAATGGGGTGCTACTCCTTACACGGGGGTTGACTTCCTATCGATTCGTTACGAGAGTGTGTGGCGAAGTAAGGGGGAGATGGAATGTCGTTTACTTGAGAACTTCTATATTCACCAAGAGTAGATTGTTTGCAGCCAGGTACGTTGTCACAAGAAAGCTTGGTCAAGCTGCGGGTGTTATTGCAGCCTCTGTTTCTCGAGTCTTCCAAAGGTTGCCATTTCCCGATTGTGGTTGATGTGATGTTATAAAGGATTGCGGAGGATTACCCAAAATCACCCCAAATATCTTCGCACCAGTTCGCGGATTTTTGTAAATTCGTTATGGTTTTCGAAGAGGTGTTTGATGAATTGATTCCAGAGGGCTGGCTTTTCTAGCAGCGTTTTTAGAGATTCGGCAGCTCTGCTAGTGAAAAGTTCTGGCCAGCTCTCTTCAAGTTCTCCGTATTTTCTACGAGTATGCGCGCGCCACTCATGGTCTGTGAATCGTTCGTCAAAACGTTTCATTAAATCTAGGACGCTCAGTCCAAGGTCTAAATCGATATCGATTGCACGCTCGCCTGTAGACTGGGCAAAGTCTGTTTTATGATGGAGGAGTTCGTAGACGAAAGGAGTATGTGATTCAAGCATTTCGGCAGCAGATTGATCGCCTGTAGCTTGGCCTATGCGCCCTGCACTAAAGAGTGCCAAGAGATTTTGATGCGAGGTGTACTGCATTGAAACAATGCGTACGGATCGACCCGTATCCCACTTCTCACCAAAATGAAAGTGCTGTAATTCGAATTTGTCGTAGCCAGATGGAATGTAACGGGGACGAACAAAGTAATCAACGCCATTAAATCCTAGCTTTTGCATTTCAAGAATGATCCTGCGTTCAGGCATAGGGATTGCAGGCGGGCGATCGAAAGGTGAAAGGGGCCTTCCGACAAAGACAAAGCAGGGCTCTCGTGTATCATTTAACAAGTTTGACAACTTCAAAATCGTGGAAAAAAAGGCGTCCTTCCCCACTGAAGAGTGGGTGTAGCTTGGGTAAAGAGCGGATCGCTCATGGAAAGCCTCAATCGCCTTTTCCGAATATGGCTGTCCTAAGATGGCTTCTTGGAGTTGTGGTGAAGTGAGCGAGGCGAGATTTTTGAGCCGTTTTAAATCATTGAAGCTTGTAGCTGCAGATGCTTTGTAGCGTGCAGGATCAAAGGGGATGCCGATGCTGTTTTTGCCAAGCCCAGCCGAAAGAAAGGTGGAATGTAAGTGATTTTGCTTTTTCATCGCGAAGTCGAGCGTCTCAGAGGCTAAGGAATAATCAAATTCAGCGATGCCAAGGTGTGGAGTAGATCCATTCCGAATTGTATCTACGACCTCTTTTAGCTGCGTACTATCCGCGGCCACAGGACAGTCGACGATGAGATCTAACTTGCGTGTAGAGAGATCTGAATAGCTCGGAAGATAAGTAACTTTTTTGCAGAATTCTTCTGAAAAGAATCTCGGGAGGCTGCTGCGCACCACTGCTGGATATCCGATCTCCACGTTATGTTCTGGGAAAGCATCTTCTAAAAACTCAAAGACCTTTTTGCAGTGAACGACATCCCCGTTACCATTTGCCACATGGCACATCACGAAAATGTTTTTATGATCGCGTGCATCGCATCTCTGTCCAAAAGTATGGGGTGCGTCTAGCACCAAGCATACGTGTTCTTTTGTAGGGTTGGGGTGGCTTGTGTCTAAATCTAGAAGGACCAGCTGTCTCGAAGCAAATGATACGGTTGGTACCCCAGCCCATAACCTTCCTACGCTGTCAACGAGTGCGCAAATCCCAACCCCTGTACAGCAAATTCCTCCAGCGACAAGCGGAAAGCGCCATTTTCTAGGAGCTTGAGAGCGTGAAGCTTTAACCAGTGTGAGAAGGCCGCATACGGTCATGAGAGCCCCCTGCCCAATCATCCAAAATTCTGCCGCATAAGTGGGAAGTAGCGATTGGGCATAATCGCTTACACGTGATGCAGCCACTAACAGGGAGCATGATGCCTGAATCGTTCGCTCTGCCGCATAATGGGTAGCGTTGAAAGCAGTTTGTGCAAGTCTAGAAGCAATAGAAATCATTAAATATTCCACAAAAACTTAAAATGAGATGAATTGAATCAAAAATCGCGAAATTGTATGCCCATTATTAATATTGAAGCCAGCGAAATTTCAAATGAGTTGCCGGCGCTCTTTGTTTGTCATGCCTGCTTCATGAACTCCGGGTAAATATTTCTTTTATTCAAAACTATCTCGACGAGCAATGACGTAATGCTGTAGCATTACATATTTACAAATGAGGAATGATTATGGATAAAAAAAGTTTAGATGGGTGGCAGGGTTTTTTGAACCTCTGCAAAAACGTTCGAACTCTGGAGGAGTTTGACAGGGTTTTTGGGCTGTTTTTTACCATTGAGGAGCAAGAGTCGCTAGCGGCGCGTTACCTAATCATTAA
>JBIOJU010000133.1:0-4198 GCA_044451165.1 Chlamydiales bacterium
ACGTTCCTGGAGAGGTTGCCGTACGCTGTCCTAACAAAATGTGCGGTGAGCAGCGTGTGAGGCGCCTTGCGCATTTTGTCGGAAGAAATGCGATGGATATCGAGCACATGGGAATCAGGGTGGTCGAACAGCTCGTGGAAAAGGGGATGATCACCACCTTTTCTGATATCTACGATCTCAGTGTCGATGAGCTCGCCCAACTTGAAAATTTTAAGGAAAAATCGATCCATAACCTTCTTACGAGTATAGAAAAGTCTAAAAAAACTACGCTTGCTCGGTTTATTTTTGCGTTGGGAATTAAGCATGTCGGAGAGGAGAGCGCAGAACTTTTGGCAGACCACGCGGGCGATATTCACACCCTCACAAAAATGAGAGCGGACGATCTTCTTGCACTCGATGGGATTGGAGAAAAAACTGCTGAAGAGATTGCTTCCTACTTGCACGATCCTGTACATCTCAAAGAGATCGAATCTCTTCTGAATCACGGAGTGCGTCCCGCACAGCCAAAAATGAATGCACACAAAGGGCACCCCTTTTATGGAAAAACATTTGTTCTTACCGGTACGCTGCATGAATTTACACGCACTCAGGCAGCTACGCTGATCAAGGAACGGGGCGGAAGAGTGTCAAGCACAGTGACCAGAGAGACAAACTATCTGCTTGTCGGTGAGGAGGCGGGCTCCAAGCTGGACAAGGCAAAGAAGTTGGGAGTTGAGCTTCTCGACGAGAAGAGCTTTAAGAAGATGCTATAATCTCGCTCTTTAATTTGATCCCAAGCTCAACTTCTTCAAATTAGGAAATTCATTAAGTGTGATCGACATACGCCCGGAGCCGCCCTTCACCTCTAACTTGACGAGTGTAGAGCTCCAGCATTTAGGCCAATTTGAGGCCAGTCCATCAGAATCGTCTCTCACTGTGAGCTGTTGCACAGCAGGACACTGTTTGGGTATGCGTTCGATCATCTCGTTTATATCTTTCTTTGTTTGGGTATAGGTCTCTTGCTTTTTCTTGCTTTCCAAAAATGCAGCAAAGTTAAGAGAGACTTTTAGAGTTGTGACATTCGGGAAGAAGGGTGTGCTACGACTACCAAAAAGCTTCGCGAACACTTCGATGGTGCAGGAATTGTCGAGATCAAGCGTTCTTGTCATCTTGGCCCATAGAGGGATCGCCTTAGCGAAGCTGTGACTAACCCTTTCTGAAGAGAGCACATCGGAAGGATCAGCATATAGCAAAATGCTGGTGAGCAAATCCTGAGGCAGCGCAGAAAAGAGTTGGGAGCTGCACGTGGTTTCTAGTTTCGGTTTTTTTGGTGAAGAAATTGCACAGATTCCTGACATAAATGGTTTTCCTGTATTTTTGGAGGCTATATTATACAAAGCTTATGGCTTAATATAAAGTTAAAACAAAAATACAAAAAAAGATGTGTTACTATGATTTTGTTGAATAAATCGAAAAATAACTTGAGAGAACAGAAAGGCACAGAAAGAAGAATTTAACCACAGAGACAAGAAACCACAGAGGTAAGAAAAAGAAAGTTGTTTTCTCTTCTCTGTGGTTTCTTGTCTCTGTGGTAAAAAATCCCTCTTATTTCGATCCTGCTCGGTATTATTCTTCTGGCAGATCAAGAGCTGGGGATCCTAGCCAGGCTATGATGGCGGCATGCGCTTCAGAAGAATAGAGAAGACCGAGATGGCCAACAGTTCCTAGCATTACGCGATAATTGGGGCTGTCGGCAGCTCTTTGAATTGCCCGAGCAACATCTTCTTCACTGTAGAGGAGAAGTCGGTCAAACTGACCGTTGATCTCATAGACTTTATCATGATGTTGAGACAACCAGCCGAGGGTAACAATTCGGTTGATATCTTCTCTATCAGCGAGACGCCTTGCGAGTATGGCTCCACGAGAGTGACCGATGAGATCTATTGTAATGTTGTCTACATCAGATGCGTGGTAGAGGGCTTTAATCTCTTCGATCTTTGCATTGATTCTCTGGTCGTCTTCTGGCTGCAACTCGCCAGCTTTAAGTTGGACAGTAAAAATAGGACGTATTAAGTCGTTGTCGCGTGCAAGTGCAGAGGCGATGGCCGTACATGCTGCGGGACTATGTAAGTTACCATGTAGGAAAAGAACGGGACGTAGCCCTCTCTGTCCATCATCGAGCGCGCGTGGATTGATTCCCGAAAAGCTGTATCTTCCTGTGAGTAAATATTTGAAAAGGTAATAGAGCCCCTCGCATCCCACACGCAGCGCACTTCCCGGCTCAAGCAGGATAGTTGCAAAGGCAAGTACTGGGTAGAATAAAATCCCATTTTCAAAGTAACTTACAAAAGCAGCGATAGCTCCTGCATAAGCTTTATAAACACGTATGTAGAGCGATTCGGGCGGCTCTCTGCCATGGGGTGGGCTGTCGCTTTGACGAATTGCATTAATTGCTAAATTAGACATAAAAAGTATTGTATATTATAACTCTTTATTGTGAAATTCAACTTTTTTTATAAATTAATCTTTTAGCGCTCTATATACCAAAAGAGAAAAAAAATATTTCTCTTCCTCTCGGTGCTCTCGGAGTGCTCGGTGGTGAAAATCTTTTCTTTTTAGCTTTTAGTGGTTTTCTCAAGCTCTAAGAGACGCTTCTCTAGCTCTTCGATCTTGGAGATGTATTCGCCAATTTTGCGGAGTTGCACTTGCTGACGGTTGTAATCTGTAAGGGGCATCACGGGGCCTCCAGCATATTTGCCCGGTTGAGTGATGCTTTTACTGACGCCGCCACGGGTTGCGATCATCACATTGTTGCAAATTTCAAGATGACCAACGACGCCCGCCTGTCCTCCAAAAATGACATGTTTACCAGTCTTTGCAGAGCCTGCGATGCCTGTTTGTGAGACGATGATATTATCCTCGCCAATGGTGACATTGTGGCCAATCTGAACAAGATTATCGATTTTTGTTCCTTTGCAGATGCGTGTTGTCTTAAAGCGGGCGCGATCGATGGTTGTATTGGCTCCAATTTCTACATCATCTTCGATGACAACACTACCGAGCTGATCCAGCTTGTGATGTTGTCCCTGACCATCTGTCGTGTACCCAAACCCACAAGAGCCGATCACAGCTCCGGGTTGCAGAATGACGCGTGAACCAATGGTGCAGTTTTCACGAATGACGGCATGTGGATGGAGAATTGAATCGCTTCCAACTATGACTCCTGCGCCGATGGCAACAAAAGGGCCAATGCGAGTGCGCTCGCCAATTTCACACCCTTTGTCAATCACAGCATAGGGGCCGATCTGCACATCTTTCCCGAGCTTGACACTGGGGTGAATGGTTGCAGAAGGATGAATTCCCTGAAATCCAGAGCGCATCTCCTCTGTTTTGAGCAGGAGCTCAGCAATCTTTTGAAAAGTGCGGGAGGGGTCATCTGAGACGAAAAAGTTTTTTCCTGGGGTGATAGGAATATCCTTTCCTACACAGATGACTCCAGCGCTCGATTTTTCCACCCACTCGCGGTAGCGAAGATTTGCCAAGAACGAGGCGTCTTCGCTACCAGCCGATTCGAGTGTTTCAACACCTGAGATCTGGTGCTCTGGGTCACCAATCAACGTAGCGCCGGACTCCTTTGCTAGATCATCTAGGCAAAAACTGCGCGTCATTTTGTGCTGCTCTCAGCTTTTGCGTCTGATTTTTTTGTAACGGCTGCTTTGCTAGCCTTTGCATCTGTCGTTGCTTCGCTTTTTGCAGCTGCTGGAGTAGGAGCAGTTTTTGCTTCAGGTTTAGACTCTATTTTGGCAGCAGCGGGCACTTTAGCAGTTTTTGCGTCCACTTTGGCGTCAGTTTTTACAGGAGAAACTGCTGCTTGCACCGCCTTGTTTTCTGCTTTTACAGGCGCTGGAGCCTGAGCCGTTTTTGCTTCAGTTTTAGACTCTGCTTTTGGTTCTACTTTGGGTTCTACTTTTGGCGCAGCTGGAGCTTGAGCGGTTTGTGCGTCCACTTTCGCTTCTGTGTTTACAACAGGGACCACAGTAGGCTCGTCAACGGGCGCGCTCGTCTGTTGAATCGAGGGAGCTTGTGCCTGTTTTTTTCCATCTTGGTCATAGACACGGTCCATCTCATTTACAACCTGCGCGGTGACCTCGAGTTGGGGCGAATAGAAGAAGCAGGCTTCTTTATTGATGACCATGGTGAGCTTTTTATCTTTTGCGAC
>JBIOJU010000134.1:0-4184 GCA_044451165.1 Chlamydiales bacterium
CAATATACATTATTTGTGTGAAGTAGGGAGTAAAGTACTAGTAAATAGTGCAACATAGGCACATGTATCGAAACGAGCGCAAGACGAATGCATAACACAGGTTGCTTGCTCAAGAGAAATAGAGCAGTTACACAAGGTGGGGTTACTTTGAGTAAGGTCATTGGCTTGCAGTGGCGGTTGAGCAGGAGTGTGATTGAGACTCAACCGTCTCTACATTGGGGACGCTTGCAGTGGGCAAAGATGACAAGAGCGGTGTTCTGGCCTAGGTGCCAAAATAAGGATGGGGGATGCCGCTCACTGTCTCCTTGAGTGTACAACCGCTGTAAAGCATGCCACAACGCTCTGAGAAGCCCAAGAATAGGCCGTGCCGCGTGATAACGATGAAAGAGACGTGCCAGGCGAGAGACGCACTGTAGCGCGATGTAGTGGCTAGCAATCTTTCAGAATACCTTGCACCTCTGCAAGGGGGAATGCTACGTAACGTGTCACCAGGGGCAGGGTAGAATGCATTTAGAGCAAATTGCGCAATTTGGGCTCAATGTTTGTCATAAGTTCCGCCTTTGGATGGAGTCGGTACTCGTCCGGCCAGAAATGGACCAAATTGCCAGCGATTTGAGGCTGCTGGAGGCCAAAAATGGGTTCAGTTCCATTTCCATTTGCCAAGTCGGTACTCGGGCTCTCAAAAGCCTTGCTTGAATAATACATTCTAGATTAAAAAAGCTCTTATGAAATTTTCCCGTTTCAAGGGAGGATATAACAGGTAAAAGAGGTAAAAAATTTGCAACTAAAGGCGGTTGGTTGGAGTTGAACTCCGGTGTCTAGTCGGCATCTTTTGTCAAAAATGCTTCAAAAAGGCCTTCTAGCACTGCCCCCATATAGCAATTTGTTTTAAGTCCTATTTTTGGGGTTATCTTAGAGTAACCTCTATTCCTCAAATTCTTGCTGCTCTGATTTTCGACTCTTTTTGTTACTTTCAAACATAGACATGATGCGGCGTTTAACATCCCCGTCATAATTTGCAAGGGTCTTAGAATTAAAAGCGGCATATCCCTTACTGCTGTTATAGCCCTTCCAAACTTCTTCAGGGTCTAACGCATAGGCATAGACTTTGCCTGCAACTGGTATCCGTACTAGTGCATTATTTTCCTCTAGGAACTGTGACCATCTGATTATCGTACGCGTAGTGACTCCTAGTTGCTCTGCCAGAAGTTTCTGACTTGCTACGACTGCTCCGCAGGTTGGATCAAGATGGTTCGCAAGGAAAATGTAAAGCTGCAGAGCCTGCGGGTTTTGTCTTGCAAGCTCCGATATTCGCTTCCAGCCAAGCGGGTAGGTTTGAGTAAAGCCGTGATTTTTACGTTCTGCCTCTATTTTCTCTTGCTGTTTACGCTTCTCTTCATCTAGTTCCATCTGGCGTATTCTCCTTTGGTGGTCATCTCGTGAGTCGATATACATCATATAAATAACTCTCCTTGCTTCAGATAGATATGACAATGTTGTCAGGCTGTTGAACATCATACTTCATATTATAGACACATCAAAAGTCACAAGTCAATACATAAAACTTCATAACGTGCGACATTTTTGACCATGAGCTGTGTCACAACGTTGTGACACGTACATGTCATAACCTAACCTTGTAAAATGGCTTGAATCCTTGCTTTCCCGTCGTGGTCTATTCTCCTCTATGAAAGCGAGTACATGATGGCTCCTGGGTAATTGAAAGTTTCGTTCGTTAGGGGTACGCAGTAAGTAAGCTAGCATTTTTGGGCAGTAGGAAAAAAAAGTGGAGGGCTCTGTTTTTTTGCTTTTATAGAACAAACGTTCTAATATTCTTTCACGTTCGTCACGAGGTATTTTGGAATGAGGGTTAGTCTTATTTGATAAACGACAGGTCCGACTGTGTTAGGTTATATTGTTTTGATTGTCTGGATAGGATGTCTAGGTGTAGGTAGCTTTGCACTTGGTGAGCAATCGTAGCGATAGTATATGCTATTCTCTGTGATAGCTCAGCGATATACAAAAGCAATAGCTTATCTTTGGTGTACAACTTATAGACCGCTGTAGAAAAAGCTAAAGTCGCGGAGGAATCGGCATTCCGGGGCCCTTTTGGAGGAAAGACTTTGCTGTTCACTTTTTCTCATTTTTTACAAAGATGCACTCTGTACACTTGAGTTGAAAAAGGAGCGTATGCGTTTTTCTGTTGAAGAGCTATAGTCTCTCACTCGCGTCAGGATGGCCAGGAAAGGCCCTTGGGGTATGGCAAGGATTCCTTCCTGGGGTAGCCATATGAGGGGGTCGAGTACTAATGGAACGAAAAACAACGCTAGGTCAATTTGAGCTCACAGGCGTGAGAAGATCTCTTTCTAGGAGCAAGAAAGCGGTGCTTGAAACGTATGTTAGAACCTGTCATGCACTACAACTAATGGCACTTGGCCGCAATTTCCATTGCTCTTTGCCGATCTTTTGCCCTTAGCGTGGTATTTCGTTCCGTTCATACTCAAGGGCCTATGTTCTGCCGTAGTGATTCTACCCATGGATGATCTTTACCAAGTTCATTTCCTAGGGACTTAAGTAAACCATTGCGAAGAGCATGCAAGTTTTCGCTTTGTAGGATATTATACTTAGGTTCGAAGATTATGTTTACAGCTGTTGTTGCGTCTGTTGAATTGACTTTTGAAGCTGGTTTTGTGCCTTCTCTCAGTCTGCCACCAACATGTAGGAAATTAGGATGGTAGCTTTTTTTTATGAAAGCGTTAAGATGTACAAGGTGTTTGTTTAGACTTTGCCATAGTTCTGCCGTTTTAAAAGATGAATGATGAGAATCAAAATACAAATTTGAACTCTGGATCAGTTTACTCAATTGGTCAGAGTATCCAATTAATGACCCAAATACGTTATTCCAATAAGCTTCTTTTTTTTCTTTGATTTCTTGTTGATTTTGGGCAGATAGTTTGTCGTCGGGTAGACTTGGTAGTCCTTCTAAGACAAATTTTATAGGATCATCTTCTGGGTGACGTTTGGTTGGGGCTGTGACATCTTTGGCTTGAGTGTCTTGATTTTCGAGGAACTTTCGCTTGGGTGGCTGGTTCTCTTGAGGTTGTATCTTAAGGTGCTCGCGGAAAGTTCTTACAATTTCTCCCTTGTTCTCTGGGTTGCTGCAAAGTCTGTGTATCTCATCCAGTTTTTTACGAGCTTCGTTGATGCTATAGCCACCTTTTGCATTGAGGTAGAACTCTATGATCTTGAGATTCACACATAGTGGATCATTAGACTCTATTCCGATTGGCATTTTGTCTGCACGAGAGGCTTGCATCTCTAAGCTTGTTTTCCCTGAACCGGGATAAAGTCTGTTAGTTTCAACACCATTTAGTGCATGTTTTATCTTTGCAATGGTACTAAGTCCACAGTGATTTTCTAGGGATTCATGCTTTTCTCTTACTTCCCTGAATTTCACTGCGAACGCTGCATCCGTTTCTGTAAATTTTGCATATTTTCCATTGGGTAGCCAATCTGGTGAATTGGGTGGTACTCCTGCGTTCATGTAACGTTTCATGATTGCACTTCTTATGAATTTCCCAGATATGGGCTTCCCCGGTTCGTTGAAGGCTGTGCTGGAATTGCTGCGGAGGAGAATGATTTCATTCCGAATTTGCTGCTTGAGCCTATCTCGCTGTTCTTGATCTAGTAGGACTCGTTTCCCTCCAGGAACTTCCTTAATGCGATGCAGCTGGTCTATCATTCCGCATATATGTGTATAGACTTGTTCAATAAACCTTCCTTCTCTCTGAACTATGTCCGTTTGAGATCGTTGCTCTGGAGACTTTGGTTTCATTTCCCGTATTTCTCCAGTATCGCTTGGCTTTTGCATAGATAAATTCCTATTCTGTAAAGTATTTCAATTACTTTTATGATGTGTACAGAAGGAGTAGTAATTGTAATTATATCTAATCTGTACCATCCTGTCAAATTGGGGATAGTTTCTTGCACGCCAGCACGCCAGAACGCCGCACGTTGCACGCTGGCAATTGGTGAGGTATAGTAGACACGTGGAAAAGCAGAGCAAACAGATCCTTCAAAAGATCGGCTTTTTCAGACGGTGGCGCAAGTAAACCCCACCGCTCAAAATACATTCTTGTTGAGTCCTCATTTCAGCAGCTTCCTCGCCTTTAGCTTCATACATC
>JBIOJU010000135.1:0-4154 GCA_044451165.1 Chlamydiales bacterium
CATCACCATTGCACCAAGAACCCCAAAAAAGAGCACCTTATGCTGATAAATCTTTGGCACATGAAACATCGTAAAGATCATCACAAAAACAAAAAGATTGTCCACGCTAAGCGATTTTTCAATGAGATAACCAGTGAAAAACTGCAGTGCAGCATCTTTTCCCATCAAAAAAAAGAGCAGCAGATTGAAAGCAAGAGAGATGCCTATCCAAAAGAGACTCCAGAGAACTGCGCCACGCAATTTTAACCGATGCGCCTGTCGATGAAATACGCCCAGATCGAGTGCTAGCAGTGCAAAAATAAGAAGGTGAAAACCTATCCAAGAAGTCATCCCAATCACGTGTTGCCATCCCATCTAAAATATTTGCTTACTCTAGAACTTGGAACATTTTTTTACATAGCCAAAAAGCGGTATAGAGTTGATACTTCTCCTATGATTACGCTGGGAATTGAGACCACTTGTGATGAGACGGCGTGTGCCCTCGTAGAGGATGGAAAAAAAATCCTTGCCCACACGGTCTATTCTCAAAGCGAGATGCATGAGCAGTATGGGGGTGTCTTTCCTGAGCTAGCGGCAAGGCGCCATCTCGACGTACTTCTACCCACTCTCCAAGAAACTCTTCACCAGGCAAAAATCAGTGAAAAAGAGATCGATCTCATTGCCGTCGCAAAGGGACCCGGCCTCATTGGCGCGCTCCTCATTGGGCTAAATACTGCAAAAACACTATCGCTTGCCTGGGAAAAACCCTTCATCGGCGTAAATCACGTTGAAGCGCATCTTTATGCTGCCATGATGGATCAGCCCTCTCTCCTCTTTCCCGCGCTAGGAGTCGTCGTCTCGGGTGGGCATACTTTCCTTACAAAGATTTTGAATGTCGGACATTACGAGCTCATCGGCACAACGGTAGACGACGCGATTGGTGAGGCCTTTGATAAAGTGGCTTCCCTGCTCGGACTCCCCTATCCTGGCGGCCCCGCGATCGAAAAGCTTGCTCTCAAAGGCAACAGCTCTCTCTTTCCCTTTAGGGCAGGACGGGTTAAAGAAAATCCTTGGGATTTCTCTTTTAGCGGCCTGAAAACAAGTGTGCTTTATGCTGTAAAAGGGGCGAATTCCAATAAACATTCTCCTCTTCTTATTCGAGAGGAGGATAAAGCAGATATTGCCGCCTCGTTTCAAGAGACTGCTCTTGGCGATATTGTGCAAAAATCTCTTCGAGCTATCGCCGAATTTGGCTGTAAAGCCGTCTACCTCGGCGGTGGAGTCACGAGTAGCAAAAGGCTCCGGGCTCTTTTTGCCGCACAAAACCCCTCTGTTCCTCTCTTTTGGCCCGCCCCGGGTCTTAGCTTAGACAACGCGGCCATGATTGCCGGTCTCGGCTACCACACTTTCCTTGCAAAGGGGAAAGACGCGCTAGATCTTGAGCCAATGACAAGAATTCCTCTGGGCAAAACTCCAAAAGAGTGAAGAGGAACGGGCATAGCCTGCGTCAGAGGGGAAAAGAAAAAAAATGGCCCCGTGGCTAATGGACTAGAATGGCGTTGTTGCATAAATCGGAAAAAATAACCACCGAGCACACCGAGAACACCGAGATGAAGAACAAATAATAGGATGCAAGCGTGGTCATTCTGTCATCCCGCAATTCCCCCCTTCTGCTCGGTGTGCTCGGTGGTTTAAGAATGGATTTATGCAACAACGTCATGCAAGTCCATTTTTCTTCGGCGGCGTTAAGCCCGATTCCCTCCTTAAAATTTTTATTAAACACATTGTCCTCTTGTGAATATTTTTCACTCGCGATAAACTCTCTAGTTTTACTGAGGAAACTCTTATGGCGAAGAAACGCGAACCAATTAAACTGAAAAGTACAGAGAGCACAGAGTGCTACTGGACTGTGAAAAACAAAACCAATACAACTGCGCGCCTTGAACTGAAAAAGTTTGATAGAAAACTCAAGCGCCATGTGATTTTTAAAGAAGCGAAATAGGACTTGTTCGAATTTTCTGTTGCACGAAAATATCTTATTCCTAAGAAAAGGCAGCTCTCTGTTTCTCTAATTGGGCTGCTTTCCGTTCTCGTCATTTCTTTAGTTGTCTGGTTGCTACTCGTCTTTCTCTCGGTCATGGACGGCATCGAAAAGCGCTGGCTAGACAAGCTAACGACTCTCCATGCTCCTCTGAGGATCAATCCATCGGGAGATTACTACAACTCCTACTACTATCTGGTTGACGGCAAGAGCCACGCCTCCGACTACACGTATAAGACAATTGGTGAAAAGCGGAGCAGTCCAAGCAGCGATCCCTACTCACCTGAAGAAGATAGTGAACTTGGAGACGATCTTCCTGCCCCCGCCCGTGATGCAGATGGAAATGTGAAAGATCCGGTGAAGGGAGTTTTTGCGATTTTGGAGCGCATCAAAGAGAAACAGACAGGTTTTGCCTTTCAGGATTATGAGATGAGCGGCGGGCTTTTACGTCTTGAGCTACTGCGGCAGGGAGAAAATAACACCTCTCAAAGAACGCGCTCTTTCCTATCCCAGGTCTCCTATTTTGCAACTCTTTCCAAACAGAATCCAGCTCTCGATACTCTTCTTCTTCCTGTAACGACGCGCGAGCACAATCACCAAGAGTTTTTGACTACCACCCTGGGCGCAGAAATGAAGGGCGAAGGTCTTTTTCTACCAAAAAGTTTTCAAGATGGAGGAGTGCTTGTCGGAGATCGCGGCTACGTCTCCTACCCCGCAGCTACGCTCGGAGCAGTTCAAGAGCAGAGAATTCCTGTTCACGTAGAAGGGTTTTACGATCCTGGCATCATGGCAGTGGGCACGCGGTGTATTCTTGCACCTCCAACAGTCGTCCGCGCGATTGCTATCTCTCAAGGAGCTTATACGCTAGACCCCACGCTCGCAAACGGCATTCAAGTCTGGTTTTCTGATCTTGGAAAGGCGGTCGAAATTAAACATGAAATTCAAAAGGCATTACAGGAAGCTGGCCTAGACAGTTATTGGAAAGTCTCTACCTTTCGCGAATATGATTTTGCAAAAGATCTTCTCGAGCAGTTCCAAAGCGACAAGCTGCTCTTTACGCTCATTGGAGTGATTATTTTGATTGTCGCTTGTTGCAACATCATTTCTCTTCTCGTTCTACTCGTCAATGACAAGAAACGAGAAATTGGCATCCTGCAGGCGATGGGAGCAAGCCCGCGCAGTATCTCGCTGATTTTTGCATTTTGTGGGAGTGCGCTTGGAATTTTAGGCTGTTTGATCGGTACTGGTTGCGCGCTCATCACTCTCCATGAGATCGATGCCGTTGTTCATTTCTTAAGCTTCCTTCAGGGACACGAAGCATTCAACGCAGCCTTCTACGGCAAAACCCTTCCCCGTGAACTCAGTATGGACGCGCTGCTCTTTGTTCTGATCACTACACCCATTCTTTCACTGCTCGCAGGCCTTATCCCCGCACTCAAAGCCAGCCGCCTAAAACCCGCAGAAATTTTGAGATCCGAATGAACCCTCTTATCGAAATTGAAGATCTTCGCAAACAGTTTGAAAAACCGACCAAGGTGCAAGTGCTTCGCGGCCTCCACTTGAAAGTCGCCAAGGGAGAAAAGATCGCCATCATGGGAAAATCTGGAGAGGGAAAAAGTACTCTTCTCCATATTTTGGGCGCCCTCGAAAAACCGAGTAGTGGCCTGCTCAAATTTCATGGAAAATCGTATCAAGAACACGCCCTTTCCAAACTGCGATCTCTACATATCGGTTTCATCTTTCAAGCCTTCAACCTGTTGGAAGAGTACACGTCTCTTGGCAATCTTCTCATGCCCGCCAAAATCGCACGAAAGCCGGTATCAAAAGGAAGCGATGCGTACAAACGAGCTCTTCACTTACTAGAACGCGTTGGTCTCACAGAACGAAAAGATTTTCCCATCAAACTTCTCTCCGGAGGAGAAAAACAGCGCGTGGCTATTGCGCGTGCACTCATGAACAACCCAGAGCTCCTCCTTGCTGATGAGCCTTCTGGCAATCTCGATAGCGCCACATCGCATCTCATCTACCAGCTTCTTCTCGACTGCATCAAGGAAGAAGGCAAAACGCTCATCGTCGTGACCCACGACGCCACACTCGCCGCCCTCTGCGACCGCACCCTCATCCTCAAAGACGG
>JBIOJU010000136.1:0-4153 GCA_044451165.1 Chlamydiales bacterium
ACGACAAAAAAGCAGGCGACCAGATCTGCAGGTGAAAGCAGTGTTTCTGATACGAGAGAGCGTATAGCCGGAGTACGGCGATTTCTTCTTGGTCGTTTTAACATGAAAAAGACTTGATCAATCTAGGGAAAATATGACACTCTAATAGTTTTACAGTCACTAAATAAAAAAATTTATGAGATGGGCCCATGCTTGAAGGATATGAAGAGTTTACCGAGAGTCAGCTGAAGGTGCTCACCCAGTATGTGACAAACACCTCCAGCAATGTGTTTGTCTTGCGCAATCTTCCGGAAGTCATCAAAGGCGCCCTCTTTTCTCGCTACTCCCGTTCGAGCCTCGGACTTCGCTCACTCCTTCTCAAAGAGTTTATCCTTAGCGAAGAGACAGCGTTTGCGACAATCGTCGGCGCGCCGGCAGAGGAGAGGAGAGAGACAGAAGACCAGGTGATGGCAATTAAAAAGGCGCAAAACTTTTACGACCGTATTCTCGATGGTTATGGGGATGATTCGATCGGCGAATTGGGTGGCGCTCATCTTGCAATTGAAAACATCTCGATGCTGGCTGCAAAAATGATAGAAGATTGTCGCATTGGCGGCTCTCCCCTTGAAAAATCGACTCGTTACATCTTTTTCGATCAGAAATTTCAGGGAGAGTATCTCTTCTATCGCGAGCCTGTTCTCATGACCTCCGCCTTTCGTGAAACTTATGTTCAAACATGTAACCAGCTCTTTGAAACCTACTCCCGCTTGATTCCTCCACTTACCGAGCTCATGGAAAAACGCTTTCCAAAAGAGCACGACGTCTCAAAAGTCGCCTACACGGCTGCCCTTCGAGCAAAAGTGCTCGACTGTTTGCGCGGCCTTCTGCCTGCAAGCGCCCTCACCAACATGGGCATTTATGGAAATGGCCGCTTTTATGAAACGCTTCTTCAAAAAATGAACTCCCACAGCCTGGCAGAGATGCGCGACTTGGGTAAAAAAACGCAGACGGAACTTGCAAAAGTGATTCCCTCTTTCACACGTAGAGGGGATAGTTCACACAAGTATTGCAAGACCTACGCCGATTTTTCCGAACAGATGAGGGTAGAACTTGCCGCACTTTCTGCGCGGTTTAATCCCCGCCACGGCAAAATGACGGGCCCGGGCGTTCGGCTCATTAATTACGACCAAGAAAGTCCCCAAAAAGTAGCTGCTGCGCTTCTCTTTGAGAGCTCTAATGCCGGTCTGTATGAATTGCAAGAGCAGTGCCACCAGCTCGCTGAAGAAGATCTTGCCCGCATTCTCGATGCAGCTGCTCTGTTTAGGGAAAACCGCAGACATAAATCTCCGCGCGCACTCGAACATGCGACCTTCACTTTTGAAATTGTAGCCGACTTTGGCGTCTATAGAGACCTTCATCGCCATCGCATGTTAACGCAAGAGCGCCAACTGCTCTCGTGTGACTTGGGATATTTTGTTCCTCATGAGATCAAGCACACAGAAATGGAAAAAGAGTATTGCGATGCCATGGAACAAGCAAAAAAAGTGCATGAGAAAATTGCAAAAGAGTTCCCAGAAGAGGCGCAATACATCGTCCCAATGGGCTTTAACATCCACTGGTATTTCCATGTAAATCTGCGCGCCTTGCAGTGGCTCTGTGAACTGCGCTCTTCACCTGCAGGTCATCCGACCTACCGGTATCTTGTGCAAGAATTTGCGAAACAGATCATCGCTGTCTTCCCACAGTTTGAACGGTTTTTAAAGTTTGTAGATTATGAAGGATATGAACTTGGAAGGCTGGGCCAGGAGATCCGCATCATCGAAAAAATGCAAGCACGACAACCGTCATGAACAGTAAACCCGGCAGTCTCATTGGCGGCATCCTGCTCATTGGAGGAAGTTGCATCGGGGCTGGCATTTTGGGCCTTCCGATTCTCACAGGGCTTGCAGGGTTTGTTCCCTCGCTCATCATGTTTTTTTCTGCTTGGGTTTTTATGACGCTCACAGGGCTTCTTCTCGTAGAAGCCAACGGCTGGTTTTCCACGCGTGTCAATTTTGTGTCGATGGTGGGACAGGCGCTAGGACGATTTGGCAAGATTTTAAGCTGGCTTCTCTACCTCTTCCTTTTCTATTCGCTTCTTGTCGCATATATTTCTGGAAGCGGAGGCATTTCACACACCTTTTTTCAGACATTTTTGAACTGGAACATTCCCGCATGGGCTGGGAGTCTCTTTTTCGTTCTTCTTTTTGGCGTTGTTGTCTATCAAGGGACGCGTCCCGTCGACCTATGGAATCGCGTATTGATGGTTGGCAAGATCGCAAGTTACATTGGCATGGTGCTCCTTGGAATGAAATACATTCGGCCAGATCTTTTAGCTCATTCCCAACCATCCCTTGCCCTATTTTCTCTTCCCATTCTTGTGATCTCGTTTGGATTCCACAACATGATCCCGACGCTTACCGCCTACATGAAAAACGACCTTAAACGGGTGAGGTTGACAATTCTTGGAGGAAGTCTTTTTGCGCTCGTTGTCTATCTTTTCTGGGAGTTTGTTGTTCTTGGAATTGTCCCTGTTGAAGGACCGGGTGGTATTATCGATAGTTATCGAAATGGACAAGAGGCATCGCAGGCGATCAGCAAAATTTTAGGGATCTCCTGGGTGAGCAGCTTCGCACAAGCACTTGCTTTCTTTGCTATTTTAACCGCTTTCCTCGCCCAATCTTTGGGGCTTGTTCACTTTCTTTCCGATGGTTTTAAGATAAAATACAAAACAAGAGAAAACATTGGAATCACCGCACTTGCGTTAATTCCTCCTCTCATCTTTTCGCTGATCTATCCCGACCTCTTTCTTACAGCACTCAACTTTGCAGGTGGCATTTGTGCTGTCATCTTGTTTGGAATACTTCCCGTATGCATGGTTTGGATCGGACGCTACCGCAAAAAGACCGCAACTGCTTATCAGGTAAGAGGAGGAAAGCCCCTTCTCATTACAATTCTTCTCTTCTCCCTCCTCATCATGTTTGTTCAGATTTCCAGCATGGCAGGCGCATCCTACCTCGCTAAACCATAAGAAAGAGGAAGATGCACCACCGAGCACACCGAGAGCACCGAGTGAAGAGAGATTTTTTTCTTTATCTCGGTGTGCTCGGTGGTGAAATTTCTGTTACAATGAACTAACGTGAATACTTCAGATGTTTAAGTTAAAGACAGAGTTCAAACCTAAGGGGGATCAGCCTGAGGCGATAGAGAAGCTGTCAGCTGGGCTTCGTCTGAACAAAAAAGCGCAGGTTCTTCTCGGCATCACCGGCTCTGGAAAGACCTTTACCATGGCCAACGTAATCGCAAATGCACAGAGACCAGCGCTGATCCTGGCGCATAACAAGACTCTTGCTGCACAGCTTTACCAAGAGTTTAAAGAATTTTTCCCAGACAACGCAGTTGAATACTTTGTTTCCTACTACGACTACTACCAGCCCGAGGCCTACATTGCACGGACCGACACCTATATCGAAAAAGATTTTGCCATCAACGATCAGATCGACAGGATGCGCCTTTCGGCAACGAGATCTCTTCTCGAACGGAAGGACGTCATCATCGTTTCCTCAGTCTCTTGCATCTACGGATTGGGTCTTCCTGAATACTACAGCAAGATGCAGCTCAGACTAAAACAAGGACAATCTGCAAGACGTGATGAAATTCTGCTCCACCTGGTGCAGATGCACTACACGCGGTCTGATCTCGATTTACAGCGTGCGACCTTCCGTGCACGTGGAGATGTTTTGGAGATCTTTCCTGCATATGAAGATACGCTTGCGTTTCGCGTTGAATTTTTTGGAGATGATGTGGAGAGGTTAAGCGAGATCGACCCGCTCACAGGCAAAGTGCGAGAGAGATTGGGTGAGATTGTGATCTATCCAGGATCGCACCATGTCACCCCTCAAGAGGTGCGCTTCTCTGCCATCGAATCCATTAAAGTGGAGCTTGCTGAGCGGGCAGATTTTTTTGAGAAGGAGAACCGTCTTATCGAGCTTCAGAGAATCAAAGAGCGTACTACGTATGATCTCGAAATGATCAAGGAGATCGGGTTTTGTAAAGGGGTGGAGAACTATTCGCGGCATTTCAGCGGGCGTTTTCCTGGGCAACCTCCCTCTTGTCTTCTCAACTATTTTCCTAC
>JBIOJU010000137.1:0-4101 GCA_044451165.1 Chlamydiales bacterium
AGAGCAAATTCTGCGAACACTGAGTCGATCATTGTGCATGCGTGTTTAGCATCCTCATTTTCGAGCACGAGCTGGGAGCGGGCCTGATCGAATGACCCCTCCACTGTGATTGCATCAAATGTTATCGAAAGGTTGGTGACGCGGGCTGCAAGAGCATTTAACGCAGCTCCTGATGTGCGCAGTTCAATGGACCGGGCAGGATTAGAGAGTGTCTTGTACGTCACGCGCCCCGAGAGCTGAATATTCATTTCGCTTACTTGAGCAGTGTCAAAGGTGGGATGTTCAGCCTGTAAGGTGTCGATAAAGCCTTGAATTTCGGTCCCCAAGAGCGTTTCCCACTCCTCTTGCGTATGCCCTACGGCCGCACCATCTCGTAAGTGCCTAACATAGAAGCTACTGCCTCCGATATGAACCATAAATCCCTTTTCGACAGGGGGCTCATCAAGCGGTACAAGCCTTGTTAAAAAAGGTTGGATTGGGGGGTTAGAATCTAAATGTGTTGCATTTGCCATAATCTTTTAAGTTAATTATTAAATTTAAAAGTAATTATATTACTTAATCTCATTCATTTCAATAAAAACAAAAAAAAGTATTTAAAAACATAACATGCTTATTATGATTGACTTGCGTTATTCATCCTATTTTTCTGAGCTATAGAGCTCTATTCTATAACTCACGTTTCTGCTTAAATGTGAGTTATAGAACAAAGGTCTACTACTCATGCCCTGGAATTGGCAACTGCCTGATTGGCCCCACTTTCGTTATGATCGAGAAAGCATTGCACATCACGAGCGTCAATTTCTCCTCAAGGTAGGTAGTGCCGGCGCCTATGCAAAGAACATCAAAGAACAAGATTACCATCAGTTCATTGTGGAAATTTTGAGCATGGAGGGAACCGAAAGCGCTCGCATCGAGGGGGAGACACTAGATCGCGCAAGTTTGCAATCCTCGATCAAACAGCAGTTTGGATTGGATAAGAACCCCAAAAAAAAGAAAGACAAAGAGTCTAAAATGGCCGCACTTCTTTGCGAGGTATATCAATCCTTTGCTGAGCCGCTCACGCACGAGATGCTATGCAGGTGGCATGCTCTGCTCTTTTATGACGATGCTCGGTTAGCAGACCGTGGAAAATATCGGACGCATAGAGAACCGATGCAGATCGTATCGGGACATTATGACAACCAGAAGGTAGTGTTTGAAGCGCCTCCGTCCGAGAAAATTTTGTCGGAAATGGAGAAGTTTGTTGCTTGGTTTAATGCCACGAGCATGGAGCCAATCCTTGGACGGGCTGCGATTGCGCATCTCTATTTTGAAAATATACATCCCTTTGAAGATGGGAATGGGAGAATTGGGCGGGTTTTAGTAGAAAAAGTCCTATCACAAGGGGTGGGAAGGCCAATCTTGATCGCAGTTTCTAAAATTTTAGAGGCGCGAAAAAAGGAGTATTACGCCGCACTTGAAAGTTGTAACCGAAGCTTGGATGCTGGACAGTGGGTGGAATTTTTTGCGGATGTCATCTTACAGGCACAGGACGAGTCGCTTTCACTTTTATACTTTTTGATAGACAAATCCAAGATGTTAACAGCTCTTGCTGGGCAGATGAACCCTCGCCAAGAAAAGGTTCTTCTCAGAATGTTCAAGGAGGGACCATCTGGCTTTAAGGGGGGGCTAAGTGCAGAGAATTATATGGCAATCACAAAGGCTTCTAAGGCGACAACAACACGCGATCTTAACGATCTGGTGGAAAAGGGTGCGTTAGTAAAAAAAGGGGAACTTAGGCACACGCGGTATTTTCTAGCTACTCAACTGTAACAGACTTTGCTAGGTTGCGTGGCTGGTCGATGTCGGTGCCGCGCTTTTTGGCGATGTCGTAGGCGAAGAGCTGCGTAGCAACCGAATAGGGGATGCAGGCGAGCTCATCGATGATTGAAGGAAGAAAAAATAGATCTGTTGCAATCTCGGCAATTTCAGAAGAGCCTTCTGGCGCAAAGGCTAAAATAGGAGCGCCGCGGGCTTTCATTTCCATCAGGTTACTGAGCATCTTTTCGTAGGTGCGCGCGTTTCCACACATCCCAACGACAGCAAGAGAGGGGTTTACAAGAGCAATGGGGCCATGTTTCATCTCGCCTGCGGGATACCCCGCCGCATTTAGATAGCTGATCTCTTTTAGTTTCAGCGCGGCTTCCAAGCTGGTTGTGAACATATAGTGTCTGCCAAGAAAGAAGAAGTTCTCGAAAGATGCGTACTTGTCTGCAAGACGTTTGATCTCCTCTTTTTGAGAGAGAATTTTTTCGATTTTTGGCGGAAGCGCTTGGAGTTCGTTCAAAAACAATTGTCCCTCTTCTTTGCTCATGTGACGCAGTCTTGCCATGAGGAGCGCAAAGAGCGAGAGAACGGTCAGCTGACTTGTAAATGCTTTTGTAGAGCAGACGCTGATTTCAGGCCCTGCGCGCAAAAAAATGCAATGGTCGGCTTCGCGCGAAAGAGAAGAGTTTCTGACATTACAAATCCCTAGGACTTTTGCTCCTTTGGTTTTCACTTCCCGTACGGCGGCAAGGGTATCTAGCGTCTCTCCAGATTGGCTAATTGCAATGACAAGGGTGTCTTCTGAGATGATCGGATTTTTGTAGCGAAATTCAGAGGCGATCTCAGCTTGGCTTGGGATGCGCGCTTTATCTTCAAAGAGCGAGGCGGCGATAGAGCCTGCGTGCCAGGAAGTTCCGCAAGCGAGGATCAAAATGCGTCTGACTGCAAGTAGATCCTTTGAAGTCAGGCCTAAATTCTCAAATTCCGCACTTCCATACTCTTCGATGCAACGATTGTGAAAAGCTTGCTGAACTGTATGAGGCTGTTCAACAATCTCCTTGAGCATGAAGTGTTCATAGCCATTTTTGGAAATGGTGTGCTGTTCTAGCCCCAGTTTTTGCATGTTGATCGAAACGGGCGTAGCTGAAGAGTCGAAAATTTTCACCTGCTCCTTGGAAATAAGTGCGATCTCATTATTTTGTAAAAAAACAATATCGAGATCGGAGGTGGTAAATGCATTGACATCGGATGAGACGTAGGCTTCTGTTCGATTGGGATGAAGAGCGATAGCAATGGGGCATTCTCTTGCAGCCGCTATGATCAGATCGGGATGGTCTTTGTGGATGATCGCAAGTCCCCAAAAGCCCTGTAAAAGCGAGAGTGATTTTTGCACAGAGGCGAATAGATCTCCCTCGTAGAAGTGGGAGATAAGTTGCGCCAGCACTTCGCTATCGGTATCTGATTGAAAGGAGAATCCCTTCGATTTGAGCATCGCCCTTAAGGGAAGATGATTTTCGATGATCCCATTGTGGACGACCGCAATTGTTTTATGCTGGTCGAAGTGGGGGTGGGCGTTTTCTTTGGAGGGTTTACCGTGCGTTGCCCAGCGCGTGTGCGCAATGGCGATGTCGAAATCGAGAGCTTGAGTTGCGACGGCATCTTCTAAAACATGTAGCTTGCCGATCTCTTTGCACATCACGAGCTGACCGGCAGAAATTCCCGCGATACCAGCAGAGTCGTAACCTCTATATTCCAGGCGTTTTAATCCCTCAATGCAGATCTTTGCGGAGTTGCGCTTGCCGAGATATCCAAAAATTCCACACATGTCCTGGACTCTAGCAGAAACAACCAAAAAGAGAAAGAAGCAAGGACCCAAGTAGAGAAGAAAGAACGGGGAAGCAAGGATCGGCCAGAAGGCCGGCAGGATCGCGCTCACCGCGCAGCAAGATAGAACGAGATGAAAGCAACCAGAGAGTTTGTGGCAAAATTTCCTTTTTCATCTCTATCCTGCCGTCGCGTTGAGCGGCGATCCTGCCCGCGAAGCGGATCTTTGCTTCTTCTTTTTTCTTCTCTGTACTGGACAAAAAATAAGTTGATGAAAGTAACCCGCTGAAGAGAGGATCATATCTCGTTGGTAATCAATCAGCGAAGCAAAATGAAACACGTCAGCGAGTTACAAACAATTCTATCCCACTTTTTTGATTGGCACAAGCGCCGCCTCGACTGTCTAGGGCAAATCATTCAGGCCCTGTTCCTCGTAAGAACTATAAATCTGGCTATAGAGATTAAAACTCA
>JBIOJU010000138.1:0-4082 GCA_044451165.1 Chlamydiales bacterium
TGAAATAAGAAAGAAATCGACTTTTCTTGCCCCGTTTTAGCCTTTATCCGGCTTTGTTGCATAAATACATTGTTAAACACCGAGCACACCGAGCACCGAGCAGAAGGAGGGGGAAATTGCAGGATGACAGAATGACCATGCTGGTCATCCTATTCTTTGCTCTTCATCTCGGTGTTCTCGGTGCGCTCGGTGTTTATTTTTTCCGATTTATGCAACAACGCCCCCTTCATCCTTCAGCCTTTATCCTTCCGGAGGCTAGTGTATGGATTTTGAAGGTAAAGTGACCGTTGCTAGCTTCGATCCAGCAAGGAAAAGGAAAATCTGGAAGAAAATAAAATACGAGTCTGCATTGGGAGAGATCAGTTCCATCTTTTGGCCAGGTCGTTTCTAGAGCTTCGCAAAACGGGCGTGCCAATTTTTTTCCATCAAACACTAAAGGTGGTGTCCATAGGGACCTGTGATCTTCTTCGCCTGCACGCGGCGGGGGGCCTATTCTTTTACGTCTGTCCTCGGGTGTAGGCGTTAATGACAGATTAAGCATTTTGGGCAGGACCGGTTCATCAACAGAGACCCATGTGCCAAGTGCAGGAGAGTAGCAAGTAACAAGCTTACCTGAACGAAGATCGATCTCGTAGATCACCCAGGCACTATGTCCCGGCGCTCCCTCTTCAATCCACTTCTGCCATATGCACGTTGCTGGATTGAGCAGCGAAAGGGGCGCAGAAATTTCTTCTAGCAAAAGACTGGTGGGAGTGATCTCTTTAATTCTTAACAGCGATAAGTTCTTCTCCTGCTTTGACACGATGTAATCACCGGCAGCGCCGCGCGCCAGCTTTTCTTTTAAAGTGGTAGCACTAAGACTGATACAAAAGCAGAGAAAAAAAATTAAAACGCGCATAGGCAAATCATAATCGCTAAAACATAATGGCTAAAGTCTAAAATTTCGCGAAGTTGTGAACAAATTTTCCCCAGTTTTCTATCTCACTCAGAATCAAGGGCATGCGGCCCTACATTTTTGCCGCAAGCCTTTTATTTTCAATAGGATAAGGCGACTTCCTGCTAACAACTACGAGCGCGAAACGGGATGGAGGGGCATGAAAAATGAGGGGCAAAAGGGGAAGTTATCGACAATTTTTCCACACTCCCCTACAGTATTGTAAAAAATTATGTCTATTTTTTCTTCGCTATTTTCTCTGCGCAAATCAAAACACATTTTGCGCCACGTTTACCGGCTTTTTTTGCGTAAACAAAAAAGACTCCCCGCGCCTACTGTGGAGAAATTTAAAACAGCACTCCTCTCTCTGGAACAGTCGCTCCTCGAAAAAAAACGAAAGGAAGCAGATGCGCACGCCAGGACACTGCAGGATCTGGAAAAAAATCACCTCCAAAAAAGCCCGTTCGAAAAAGCGCGCGATCTTATTTTTGTCCTCGCCTTTGCACTCATTGCTGCGATTCTCATCCGTCAAGTCTGGTTTGAACTCTACGAGATCCCCTCCGGCTCGATGCGCCCCACGCTGAAAGAACAAGACCGCCTAGTAGTTTCTAAAACAGCTTTTGGCATTAATCTTCCGCTCACGCCCAACCATCTTTATTTCGATCAGGATCTTGTCAAGCGAGGTGGAATCTTCATTTTTACCGGTGAAGATATGGACATCCGGAATGTCGATACCCTCTACTTCTACCTCTTCCCGGGGAAAAAGCAGTACGTAAAGCGGCTCATGGGCAAGCCTGGCGACACCCTCTATTTTTATGGAGGAAAGATCTATGGAGTAGATCAAGAGGGAAGAGACATCTCTTCCGAACTCCAAAATCCCGAATTTAAAAATATCGAACATATCCCCTTCATCCATTTCGAAGGAAAGGTCACAACCTCTCCTTCGCAGATCCCGGGTGTTTTCTCTCCTGTGATTCTCTATCAGATGAACGAACCAGTAGCACGCATGGCGGCGCTCAGCTCAAATCAGAGCGTCGGGGAGATGTTAAATACGCCAGCCGCAATAAGCGACTTCGGTGAGCTCTGGGGATTTAAAAATTTTGCAACGGCACGCCTTCTTACAAAAGACCAGGTGAAACAGTACACAGACCATCCCCTGCACGAGATCGCTGACGCACCGCTCTATCTTGAACTTAAACACACGCCCTCTCTTCGCACCTCGAAAATTGGAAGAGATGAGTATGGACGGACAAGGCCTCTCCTTGGCTTTAACTCTTCCCTCATCCCGATGCAAGAGGAGCATCTGCGTACAATATTTTCGCACATCTACACAGCGCGTTTCACAGTGGAAGATGGGAAAGCTTTAAGCTACGGTGGCCGTGCAGCCCATACAAATCCGCTCTTTCTGCCCGAGCTTCCAGGCATACCCGATGGCTGCTACGAGTTTTACGATGGAAAAGCGTACGAGATAAAATGGCAGGGACTTACATTTGAACTACCCTCCTCTCACCCACTTTATCGATTTGACGCGAGGCGCGTGCAACTTTTGTATAATGTCGGAATCGAGTGGGACCTTCACGTGACGCCTCAAGGAAAGCAGCAGAGGCTAGATCCTGCCCGCTTTGCCTATTTTCGAGAGGGCGATCTCTATCTATTGGGCTCACCGGTCCTCAAAAAAGAAGATCCTACTCTTGTCGATTTTTTAAGACGCGAAGAGCAGAGAAAAAGTCTTTCTCCTCTTTACCAGCCCTTCAAAGATGCAGGTCCTCCTACCGCAGAAGACGGGACACTCGATGCTCCTTTTGTGAAAGAGCGGGGGCTACAAATTCCTCCCAAAATGTATCTTGCCCTAGGCGACAACCATGCGATGAGCGGAGATAGCCGAGATTTTGGTTTTGTCCCACAAGGTAATTTACGAGGCACCCCAAGCTGGATTTTCTGGCCCCCGGGCCCTCGCTGGGGAGCACCCAAACCTATTTATCCTTTTTTTAATTTTCCAAGGTCTATGATCTGGTTAACTGCCTCGCTCATTTTTGGGGCCTGGTACGTGCATCATCGCAAAAAATACCGTACAATAAAATTTTGATTTAACAGCGGAAATCGTCTGTTGGTGTATGCTTCTTCTTTTTCACGGAGGCATTATGACGACAGCAACGGTTCTACGTACACCACTGATTGGGGAGGAGCAACCAAGAGGAATTGTAGAGGTCCGAGAAAATCCGGCCACGAGAGCGCTTCAAGAGACACCGATTGAGCTTTCACCCTATTTGAATAATATCTTAACGAGCAAAGTAGCGGGTACTGCTTTAGGCTTTTTTAAAACAATCGTCCACTATTTCTGCTACTGGTTCAACTCCACATACGCCACCATTTATCGCTTCAAAGCGTCTATGTGGAATGAACAAAGAGTACCAGCAGCAAGCGTTTTGTATAGAGAGGCTCGCATCTCCTACTTTCGAGACGGCACCCCCTTATACGATTTTTTGAATCGCTGCCATGTAACTTCTCGGGAGCACGTATGCTATCGTAATGAAAGCCACGACCCAAGCTCCTTCAGGATACTATTTGGACAACCTGAACCTGTCTTTTCTAGGGCAGCCGGCACAAAATATCTCTTCGTGGGCTACCATCAAAGCGCGGATCGCCTAGAAATTGTAGAACAAAGAGAGGGCGCTTACAGGCGATGGGATGTACGAATCGTTCAATTGCCTGGTGGAATCGACGATACACCTATTCTTCGTGCAACTACGGGCGCAGAACGCGGAGTACAAATTCCTCGTGTTGCATTGATGGCACCCCCGGTTCCTCCGCGTTCCCATGGAGCAGGCGCCGCGCCCAGCGGTGCGCAACCATCGCTTCCAGCAATTTCCGATAGCATCAAAAAGAAGCTGAAAGATTTGTATGGCATCAATGAGCTGCCCCCGCTCGTACCGAATGCGCAAGGGATCTTGATTTTCAATGCTTCAGGACGCGCGGTCCAGCAGACTCTAACGAAGGATGGTATATATATACTTTGGGCAGAAGGAAAAGATGGCCTATCCAATGTCCGTATAAAGGATAATCTACCTGTGGGACTAGTTGGACATGATGGTTATCTTCAACTGCAGGTGAAAAATCCTGCCGAAGATTTTATCCTAATCACCGACCA
>JBIOJU010000139.1:0-4074 GCA_044451165.1 Chlamydiales bacterium
ATTGTTGTTGGCGCAGGCCATGCTGGCTGCGAAGCGGCGCATGCTGCTGCCCGTATAGGTGTTCGCACTCTGCTTTTAACCATGAATTTGGACACCATTGCCAAAATGAGCTGCAACCCTGCTATAGGGGGAACGGCCAAAGGGCATATCGTCCGCGAGATCGACGCGCTGGGCGGAATCATGGGAAAGGTGACCGACGAGACAGCCATTCAATTTCGTATGCTGAATGCCTCAAAGGGACCTGCGGTCTGGTCGCCGCGTGCGCAGGCGGACAAATTTGCCTATCAGACGGCCATGAAACATCGTCTGGAAAAGACTCCTAATCTATTCATCAAACAGGGCACCACAGAATCCCTCCTCGTCAGCGGAGATCAGATACAAGGTGTCGCCACGCTTGAAGGAATTGCCTACCACGGAAAAACTGTCATTCTCTCCTCCGGAACCTTTATGCGCGGGCTCATCCACATCGGTGAAACACAGTTTTCTGGCGGGAGAGCGGGTGACAAACCATCCGTTGGTCTCTCCGCATCTCTCGAATCGCTTGGTTTTTCTCTTGGACGGCTTAAGACCGGCACGCCGCCGCGCATCCATCGCCGCAGCATCGATATGTCCAAAGTAGAAATACAGCCGGGAGATGAGGGGGTGCGCTTCTCTTTTGATGAGAAAGAAGGTCCAGGCCTTCCGCAGGTACCCTGTTACATCACCTATACAACCGATGAGACAAAAAAAATCATCCAAGCAAATCTTCACCGATCAGCAATGTATTCTGGAAAAATCCAGAGCATCGGCCCCAGATACTGTCCCTCGATCGAAGACAAAATCGTCCGTTTTGCAGATAAAGAGCGCCACCAGATCTTCCACGAACCGGAGGGACTTGCAACGGAGGAGTTTTATGTAAACGGCATCTCCTCTTCTCTCCCATTTGATGTGCAATTTGCGATGATCCACACGGTTCTCGGTTTAGAAAATGCAGAGATCATGCGTCCCGCCTACGCCATCGAGTATGATTACGTCAAAAGTGGACAGCTAGATTCAACGCTCGAGACAAAAAAAATCGCAGGCCTTTTTATCGCGGGTCAGATCAACGGAACAACAGGATATGAGGAGGCTGCCGCGCAAGGCCTTATCGCGGGGATCAACGCTGCAAATAAGGTGCTGGGACGCCCCGCATTTATATTGAAACGGTCGGAAGCCTACATTGGGGTCATGATCGATGAGATCATCACCAAAGAGCTTGATGAGCCTTACAGGATGTTCACGAGCCGCGCAGAACATAGGCTTCTTTTGAGGCAAGACAACGCAGATTTGCGGCTTCGACAGCACGGTCATGCACTTGGCCTGATCGATGATGCTCGCTACCAAAAAACAGTCTCCAAAAAAACGGCGATTGCTGCGGAGATCGCCCGCCTTACAAAAACATTTCGTCAGGTCGAGGGAAGGTCCACCTCGCTCGCGCAGCTGCTCTGCAGACCCGACTGCACGTATACAAAGCTTCTCGAACAATTTCCAGATCTCGTCCACGACCACGGAAAAGAGGTCAATCTGCAGATCGAACTTGTTCTGAAATATGCGGGATACATCGAGCGACAAGAAAAAGAAGTGATGAAGCTTGAAACTGTGGAAAAAATTGGTCTTCCTAAAGACTTTGATTTTTTCCATGTGAAGGGACTCAGCCGTGAAGCCCAGGAAAAGCTGCA
This sequence comes from Chlamydiales bacterium, assembly GCA_044451165.1. Taxonomy (GTDB): domain Bacteria; phylum Chlamydiota; class Chlamydiia; order Chlamydiales; family Rhabdochlamydiaceae. Next base: position 1,698 of record JBIOJU010000139.1, read on the forward strand.
ACGGATCCGCCCAGGCAACCTAGGACAAGCTTCGCGCCTTGTTGGAGTCTCTCCAGCAGACATCAGCGTCTTGATGGTGGCCCTGCGCGCGGGCCAAAAAAAATGAAAATTCTTCATCTTCGAAACTTCCCCATCCTGGAACAGCTCAAAATCGAAGAGGCTCTGCTGCGCTGTTCATCGGAAAACTTCTGCCTTATCAACGAGGGTTCATCTCCTGCCATTGTTCTCGGCATTTCTGGCAAGGTGGAAGAGCTGGTTGATCAGAAAAAAGCGCGTGAAAAAAAGATCCCTCTCATTCGCCGCTTTAGCGGTGGCGGAACTGTCGTTGTTGATGAATCGACTCTTTTCGTCACTTTCATCTGCCAAAGAGAGTCGTTTCCCGCATTTCCTGAACCCATTTTGAAATGGACAGAGGAGCTTTACACCCCTCTCTTTGATCATCCCGATTTTCGCGTGCAGGAAAACGATTATGTCTTTGGAAAAAGGAAGTTTGGGGGTAACGCCCAGTATCTTAAAAAGGAGCGCTGGTTACATCACACCTCTTTTCTCTGGGACTACATGCCCGAGCAGATGAGTCTTCTCCTCCATCCCAAAAAAACACCTATCTACAGAAACGGACGAGGACACGAAGAGTTTTTGTGCAAAATGCGAGAATTTGTTCCGAACAGAGAAGAGTTCATCAAGCAACTCAAACAAGAGCTCGGAAAAAGATACAAGATACAAGACATTGTCGAGGAAGATATCTCAAGCCTTCTGCGGATACCACATCGCCAAGCCACAGTCGTTCTAGGATAAAGAAAGAGGTGATGAGCGGAAGAGAGAAAGATGGTTGCCTTAACCGATTGCGTTCCCGTTTACGGATTTCTTTCTTCAGTTCATCACTTATTTTCATACTCCATGAGGTAGTCTAGCATGCCTTGCCAGTCGCGTTTGTCTGAGAAGGTGCGCAGTGTATTGAGGTTGACTTTTAGGCCATGCTTATTGAGAACATGCACGAAACCTGGTAGATACGCGTTTAACTTATTTTCAGCCGCAAGTTTATCAAGTGCTCCGCCTGTTCCATCCCCTTTTTCTCTACCTCCTTCTCCCCAAAGCAGCCCATTCCATTTCATCGAACTGCTGCGCACCCTGCGAAGACATTCTTTTAGCTCAGGTTTTGTGAGTATGCATTCGAGAAATTTTAGGGTGTGGATATTGTGACTTGAAATCTCTTCGCCTTTGCGATTGAGATAGCTCTTTTTAAAAGCGAGGCCGGGGAGCGAGGTATTCGCGAGTGTGGTGATCATATCGGCGACAGCTTTCTGGTACTCGTCTGGCGCGTGAATTGCAAGGTAGGGATCTTTTGCACTTAAGGTCCCACTTTCTTCACTATCAGATTTCGGCGCATGCTGCGGAATCATCGGAAAGGTTTGCACAATCTCTTGCGACGTTGCTATGAGATTAGCAAAAGGATCTGGTCTGCCTGCGGTTCGAAATTCATAAACCATTTCGATAGCTTCAGGTGTTGGAATGCGTTCTGGGACAAGAGCTGTAAGTTCTATCATGAACTCTTTCTATACCCCCACTTTGTTAATTCGACAACAGTCTCTTAAACATTCCCTCCCAATCGCGCTTTGCAAAGAAAGAAAGCAGCTCTTGGCGCGAGACGTTCACCTTGTGCTTGGACACCGCCCTGAGAAAACCGTCTAGGTAGGGTTCTAGTTGATTTTTGTCTGCAAGAGCATCGAGCATTCCTCCCGTGCCTTCTCCTTTCTCTCTCTTCAGGGATTCTCCCCAAAGAAAGCCGCGCCATTTTAAACCTGACGTAAGCCCATTTTGAACACTTGCAAGATGTTTTCTGGCACAGGGATCCCGCACGATGCACTCGAGAAATTTTAAAGTGTGCAGTCCATGATTTTTGACTCTTGTCCCCACTTCCATAAGTCTTTCTGAACTTTTGCCCTTTTTGCTAGCGAGGGAAGAAGTCCAGGCTTTATCCAGCACTTCCATAATTTGTGCAACATCGGCGACATAACCTTCCGGTTCAACAATTGCAACATAGGGGTCTTGTGGAGGAGCTGGCTCGACTCTTGGTGCTGCGTTTTCGACGCGAGGTAGAGGAGGAAGCGGCGCTTCCACAGGTTGCACTTGAATTTCTGCTCTAGGGGCTGCCGCCTGAGGCAAACTCACAGGCGTCTGCGGCATTGCGTGTATCTGAGGTGTGGATGTTGGCTCATCAAACCCCACCCATTTAATTGGTTGTTCCACCACTTCTTTTGGAGGCTCGGAAGGTAGAGGCTCTTCACTATGAACGGAGCGCTTGTCGCAATCCCGGTCCGTTAGGGCCGGGTTAGACAAGCTATCTTTCAGGTCAAAATCCTTACCGTCGGAGAATCTC
>JBIOJU010000140.1:0-4073 GCA_044451165.1 Chlamydiales bacterium
ATTGCGGGCCACAGCTTGTGCAAACTCTTGAGTCCCCACTTTCATCTTGCTAGTTTTTTCACTGAAAATATCGTAGGTGTGGATTCCCTTTTCAATAGTTACGAGCCAGGCGTTGTGAATGCGCGTTGCCACTTCGTGTTCACCAATATGCTGCAACATGAGAACGGCTGCAAGAAGCAGTCCTGAAGGGTTTGCAACATTTTGGCCTGCGCGTCGCGGGGCGGAACCATGAATCGCTTCAAACATCGCTCCAAAATCGCCAATATTGGCACTGCCAGCAATTCCAACAGACCCTGAGATCTGTGCTGCGACGTCAGAGAGGATGTCTCCGTATAGATTGGGCAGAACGATCACATCAAAAGCTTCAGGGGTATCCGCAAGTTTTGCTGCGCCGATGTCGACAATCCAGTGTTCATTTTGAATGTCTGGATACTCGTGTGCGATCTCCTCCAAGACCTGATGAAAAAGTCCGTCGGAGAATTTCATGATGTTATCTTTTGTAAAGCAGGTCACTTTTTTCCGCCCATGATGTCTAGCGTACTCGAAGGCGTAACGGACGATCTTTTCACTACCGAAGCGGGAAATGATCTTGAGAGAGCATGCAACGCCTGGCGTTTGTTTGTACTCAAGACCAGCGTAAAGGTCTTCCTCATTTTCTCGGATGATCACGAGATTCATCTGGGGATGTTTTGTTTTTACAAATGGCGCGTAAGAGACGCAAGGGCGCACATTTGCAAAGAGCCCGAGTGTAGAACGAACAGTGACATTAAGACTTTTAAAGCCTCCGCCCTGGGGGGTGGTAATGGGGGCTTTAAGAAAGGCTTTAGCCCGTCGGATGGTGTCCCAGGTGGCAGCCTCAATACCTGTTGGAACCCCTCTTAAATAGACCTTTTCACCGATTTCGACCTCATGGAGTTCAAGATTGGCGCCCGCCTCGTCCAAAACATGGAGGGTCGCTTTCATGATTTCTGGGCCGATGCCGTCCCCGTAGGCGACGGCGATAGGAATTTTTGTCTCTTGCATACTTTTATGTTTAAGATATTTTTTTGAAGGCTTCAAGCTAATTATCGGATGAGGTATCTTCCTGGTCATGTTTCGAGAACTTCTCATTGAGCAGCGCGGCTATCTTAATTCTTTTTTCGAGAAGGTGGATATCCAGCAGGCAGAAAAGTGCTTGCAGGCGTGTCTTGCCTGCCGGGGGATCATCGTGCTCACCGGAGTTGGAAAGAGCGGAGTAATTGCCGAAAAAATTGCAACGACGCTCGTATCAACTGGTACAAAGGCACTCGCTCTTCCTCCTACTAATTTTTTGCATGGCGACCTAGGTATTTTAACAGAAAATGATCTGCTGATTTTGATCAGCAAAAGTGGAGAGACTGAAGAGCTACTTGCGCTCATCCCATTCGCCCGAGGTCGGAAGGTGCCCACGCTCGCACTTGTCTCTCATCAGACTAGTCGTCTTGCTAAAGCGGCCGATTTTGCCGTTGTTCTACCTGTCGAAAAGGAACTTTGTCCATTTGACCTTGCTCCAACAACCTCCACCCAGGTCCAGCTCATTTTTGGTGATGTACTGGCTGTAGCTCTCATGAAAGCAAAAGAATTTTCGCTCAATGAATATGCGCTAAACCACCCTGCGGGCTCCATTGGCAAAAAGATGCAAATTGGTGTCTCTGATCTGATGCTGCGTGGAGAAAAATTGCCCTTCTGCCGTCCGAACGATATTTTGCGCGATCTTTTAGCACAGCTCAGCAATAAGCAGTGTGGATGCTTAATTGTCGTCGATGAGGAAAACAGGCTGAAAGGGATTTTTACCGACGGAGATTTAAGACGGGCCTTGCAATCAGAGGGGGGAGGCGTGTTAGAAAGGCAAGTGGAGAGTCTGATGACGCCATCCGCAATCACAGTGCCTCAGAACATCTTGGCATGGGATGCGATGAAAATCATGCAAAAGGACCCCAAAAGATGGGTGATGGTTGCTCCCGTCATTGAGGAGAACAAGGTGGTAGGGGTCATTCGGTTGCATGATATTGTTCAGGCAGGCATAGCTTAAGAGATAGTCTCATAGAAAATAATCATGGATTGGAAGACAGCAGCTCTACTTGTTATTTTGGCCTCAACGCTTTCGCTTTCCCTCTTTTTTAAGAGGGTGTCGAAGGATCTTATCTTTTTTTTCGGAGGCGCCATAACGCTTCTGATCGGCATAACTCCTGCCAAAGCCTTCATGGAAAATCTTACAGATGGAACGCTCCTTGCGATTCTTTTTTCTTTTATTGTGATCTCTATTTTGAAAGAGTTTTTGTTTGATCGGACACTGCACGTGCGCGAGTGGAGGGACTGGATCAAACACGTGCCCAAAGATTTGTGGACTTGCGCTTTTGCGGGTTTTTTCTTTCAAAGTGCGCTTGAGCAGACCCCGCTTCCAACCAATGCCGCAGAGTTTCTGATCGGGCTGTTTGGAGAGAGCCCATTTCTTTTAGTTGCCTGTCTCATGCTAGTGATCTATTTTCTGGCCCTTTTTTTCCCTGCCCTTATGGTGCTGTTAATTTTATTTCCTTTTTCCCTACAAACGCTAGAGCTTTGCATTCCTTTCAAAGATGCAACGATCGCTGCACTTCTAGCCAATTTTTTTGCCGTTCTCCTCTCCTCTCTGGATTTGAGGACAAGAGAACAAATTCACCTCAAAATCCGCCTGCCCCTTTTAATCATCTTTTTTCTCCTCTGCACATTTTTAATCCCGCAATTCCTCCTCACCAAGTAGCTAAGAAAGAGAAGAGTGGGAAGCACGATCCGCTAGCCGCGATCGTGCCGGCGAAGCCGATCGTGCTTCTTCTTCCCTCTCTTTTACTGCAACGAATTGACTTATTCGGGGGAGGCACAATAGAGTCGGATTTATGGAATCGACGACGGCTTTTGTGTTGGGGGGGATTTTTGTTGTTGGCTACCTCCTCATCATTTTGGAGTATTACATCAAGGTCAATAAGACGGCGGTTGCACTCCTGGTTGCTGCTGCCTGCTGGCTCGTCTACTTTTTTTCGACAGATAGGCCCCATGCTGAGTCTTTGGCGGCCTTAGGTGACTGTTTTTCAAGCACGACGCAGATTATCTTTTTTCTTCTTGGAGCTATGACACTTGTCGAGATGATCGATGCTCACCAGGGATTTAAAATTCTCACCGATCTGATTTCTACTACTTCTAAACGCAAAATGTTATGGCTAGTCGCTCTATCTACGTTTTTTCTCTCGGCTTTCCTTGACAACTTGACGACAACAATTTTAATGATCGCGCTCCTTCGTAAAATGATTCCAAAGTTTGAAGAGCGCATACCAACGGCATGCATGAGTGTGATCGCCGCAAACGCGGGCGGCGCTTGGATTCCCATAGGGGATATCACAACAACCATGCTTTGGATTGGAGGACAGCTCACAACCTGGCCAGTCATGAAAGCGCTATTTATTCCAAGTCTTGTTTCGCTGCTTGTTCCACTCACGATCTTCTCCTTTCGAGAAAAAGGCCGCTTGACCGGCGTGATAGATGGACGGACCCAGCCCAAAGAGGCGCAAGGCGCGCGGCTCATTTTTTGTTTAGGAATTGCCGGGCTCATTTTTGTCCCAATTTTTCATGCGTGGACAGGACTTCCTCCCTTCATGGGGATGTTTATTTCTTTGGCCCTTCTCTGGCTGGTTACAGATCTTTTACACTTTAAATTTGAGGAGCGCAGACATCTGCGTATTCCCTCTATTTTGACCAAGATTGACACCTCTAGTCTCCTCTTCTTTTTCGGAATCCTATTGACGATGGGCGCATTAGAACTAGTTGGCATACTCGAATCGGTAGCAAAATTTTTAAACCAAACAATTTCAAGTGATGCCCTCTTAGCAACTTTTTTAGGACTGTTTTCTTCTGTCATCGATAACGTCCCGCTCGTCGCAGCCACGATGGGCATGTACCCTCTATCACAGCACCCCACAGATGCGCCGCTTTGGCATATGATCGCTTATGCTGCGGGCACCGGCGGAAGCCTTTTGCTCATCGGTTCTTCCTCTGGAATCGCTCTTATGGGAATGGAAAAAATC
>JBIOJU010000141.1:0-4069 GCA_044451165.1 Chlamydiales bacterium
GACCATAACCGCAAGAAAAATCAGACCTACACTTATTATATCATTGGGGTGGATGGAAGCGGAGGCACCTCTTCTGCTGCTGTTGTGACGGTGACACCAAACGCAAACCCGTGTTAAGAAAGACTGAAGGATAAAGGCTAAAGGATGAAATAAGAAAAAGAAAAATTCTCATGCCTTTTTCTATCTTCATTCAGCCTTTATCCTTCAGCCTTTTAATATCTTGCTCTGTGATGCCTTTTACTTCACGGAGTTGATCTTCGGATGCTTCAAGGACGCGCTGCAGACTACCAAAGTGTTTTAACAGGCGCACGCGCTTCACTTTGCCGATGCCTGTGACCTCTTCGAGGGCGCTTTTGAGGGTGCGTTTTTCTCGTCGTTTGCGATGAAAGCCGATCGCTTTTTTGTGGGTCTCATCGCGGATTTTTTGCAGAAAAAAGAGAAGAGGAGAGCGTGGATCCAGTGCAACGGGTTCGTGCTTGCCTGCAAAAAAGATTTTTTCGCTTGAAAGCCCTTTGTCATGGCGTCCGGCCTCTTTGGCAATCGAAATTGCATCCACTGAGGCGATATCAAGCTCTTTAAAAACTGTGAGGGCGATGTTGAGATGGCCTCTTCCTCCATCAATTAAAACAAGGTCGGGGAGATCATCTGTATCTTTTGCACGCAAAAGATGCCGCGAGAGCGCCTGATGAAGTGCGGCATAATCATCCCCCTTCGGAATATCTCGGATGCGAAAAAGACGCGTTCGTGCGCGATCCCTCTCTCCATCTGTGTAGGCGATGGCGGCGGCTACAAGATCGCCTCCTGCAATGTTGGAGACATCAAAACACTCGATCCTTCGAGGATAGCGGTTAAGATGGCACACATCCTGGAGGTCCAAAAGGAGTTTTTCTTTGAGGTCTTGGGCATTTTTTTCCTGTTGAAACGTTGCCGCCGCGTTTTTTTCTGCAAGCTCAACAAGAGCGCGCTTTTTTCCTTTTTGCGGTGCCGTGAGGTCTATTTTACATTTGAGGGTGTCGAAAAGAATCTCCTCAAGAAGATGCTTGTTAGAAAGAGTAGAGGGAAGGAGAATCTCCTCGGGAGGTGAGGCGCTCTTTCCATAGTGTTGTAAGATAAAAGTTTCGAGAAGCTCTGCGTCATTTTGAATAACGCGGAAAAAAAAGTAGTGCTCGGAGCCGACAAGGTTTCCTTCTCGGAATAAGAGCTGCATCAAAATGATCTCATCCCCATGACGAAAGAGTCCAAGAGCATCCGAGTCGCGCCGCGCTCCTTTGATGACAAGAGCTTGAGATGAGAGCACATGTTGAATCTGCTGAGTCGTATGTAGAAGAGTTGCTGCCTTTTCAAACTCTAATGCCTCCGCCGCCTTCTCCATTTCGAGCTTCATTTTTGCAAGCAGCTCTTTGTCTTCGCCCTTTAGGAACTTGATTGCGTCATCGACAAATGCGCCATACTCCTCTTTGGTGCAAAGATTGACACACGGGGCGATACATCGCTTAATCGAGTGGAGAAGACAGGGACGTTTGCGCCTGACAAGCTCCTGATCAGAACACTGTCTAAGGGGAAAGAGACGCGTGATAAGCTCAAATGTTTGCCTTGCAGCATAGGCACTTGTGTAGGGCCCAAAATAGAGAGCTTTTTCGTTGGGTTTACCTTTATAGCGCACGAGTCGCACCATCGGCCAGGGGTGACGATGGTTAATCATTAGGCTGATGAATGTCTTGTCATCTTTTAAAAATGCATTAAACTTGGGCTGATGCTTTTTGATGAGTGTGTTTTCGAGAAGAAGAGCCTCTTTCTCAGTAGGGACGACAATCGTGTCGATGTGCGCGATCTGTAGAGTGAGGTGTGGCACCATCGCACGTCCGTCACCCCCATCTGCGAAATACTGCTTGAGGCGTCTGCGAAGCTGTTTTGCTTTTCCAACATAAATAACTCTTCTAGCTGCATCTTTCATCAGATAGACGCCCGGCTCCATTGGAAAACGGTCTAATTGAGAAGAGTTAAACATATTCTTTTATTCTCTCTGCAAACAGTCTATTCCATAAAGAATGATTTTTGCGATGAGGGGGAGAAGAGCCATCAGTGCGACGCATGTAACAGGGTGGATGCCTCCTGATTTCCAGAGAAAGTGAAAGTCGTGGCTTCTAGAGCAAGTGCGTTTGAGTCCCGAGGCGGCATAAACCATGTTTTCGAGGATGCTCACAACTCCCGTTATTTTGAGATAGCGGCTGAGTTCTGGATAGGTGGTGGAAAGCGTATGACCTGCAATCAGCTGGCCTGTTGCACAAATCACTGCAAGCGCGCCTCCTGCTCCCGCAATGATCGAAGCAACTAGTTCTTCGCCAAGCCAGTTTCCAAAACGCGAGAGTTCAGCATCATCAAATGTCGTGAGTCCTCCTTCAAAAGGGTCGATCGTGATCTCAGGAAGAGCATTTTGCAAAAGAAGAAGCACAGCAAGAGCATGTCCTGTTTCATGAACGAGCGTATCGCGCGTTGCACAATCGATTCTCGAAAAGTTGATCGGACAAAGGTAGTTCGCAAAATGGATAAAGGTCTGATAGAAAGTGCCCGACTGTTCCGATTCTGCTCTGTTCTCTCTACGCAAAGCATGCGCGCAGAGGGTGGCATAACCTGAGGCTGCACGGATCAGAAGGTTGAGCGCCACCATCGTAACCGTTCCCGCCACAAGAAGAGCTATTCCTGAAGGAGTGGCAACAAAAAGGCAGGAGACTCCAGAAAATGTCATGCTCACAAGAAATTCATGGAGCGTTTTCCACGCGACATTAGAAATGATCTGGCTACGTAGGTCCTCTATCGATGGGGCAGGTTCCGCTCTAGGTTCAATGAAAATAATTCGTGCTGGTTGAACGGGGTGCATACGAAAAATTATGCATGTAGCTTGTGTATAATTACAATCGTGATTAGAAGAAGTTGAGATTTGGAACTGAACAGAATTAAAAAATGTTTCCGATGTTTTACATTCCACCATTATTTAAAGGTAATGAAATGTTTCTTTATAAATATTTGAATTGGTGCATGGGTTCGGCTTGGAAATAAAATTGTAACTGCTGTATTTACAAAAGGATATGCCAAGATTTTCTTTGCGCACAGCTCTTTTGATCGCATCTCTTTTGATGATAAGAGTTGTATTTGCAACAACGTATACTTGGATAAGCACAGGAACTACCGGTAACTGGAGCGCCGTGGGGAATTGGAGTCCGTCCACAGGATATCCTCATGTAGCAGGTGATATCGCGATATTCAATTCCCTATCTAGTAATACAACAGTGAACGTGACCGTGGATGTAACGGGTGTTCAGATTAATCAGCTCAATTGCACCTTTGGCGGCGCGACTACTCAATCTCTTTTCATTGGCTCCAATTCAATCACATTTGATAACGGAGGCCAAGTTACAGTAAATAGTGGCACCAATTCGGGGAATCTTTTCATAGATTCCCCTGTCAATCTGATTTCTGGTGGTTCTACTTCTCTGTCATTAAGCGCATCGTCAAGCAATGCAAACGGTGCATTGGCTATCATACGAAGTGGTATCAGCAACGGCAATACAGGGACCGCTACCGCCATTTCCGCGAGTACGACTTCCAATGGCACAGTAGAACTTTCTGGGGCTAATACTTATACCGGGGTCACACAGACTAATGGAGCCTTTATTCTTGCCAATAGTAGCGGCAGATCCATTGATGGAAATTTGCAAATTAACGGCGGTACAACAACTGTTGCTTCTGCTTCACAGTTCGCTTCTTCATCCAATGTGACCATTTCGGGGGGAAGTTTCTCGACTTCCGCGCCGCAAACAATGGGTAGCCTCACCTTTAATGCGGGATCAGTGAGCACTGGCACACAGACATTATCTCTGGCAGGGACAGGCACGGTTCTCTCGATGCGGAATACGACTCTTTCCTCTACTCTCGCTTTGACAAGTGCCACGAGCGGAAACACGATTGTCTATGATCCCACGAACGCCGGCACTGCAACGCTTTCAGGAGCAAGTCTCAGCCTAGGGGGCGTCGGCTGCACATTTAACGTCGTTCACAATGGTAGTAATAC
>JBIOJU010000142.1:0-4015 GCA_044451165.1 Chlamydiales bacterium
CTCTAGCGGTTTTGGGAGAGAGATTTTTGCAACAGTGTTTTCAATTTCTCTTTTGCTGAAGGAATGTGTGCAGCTGAATCGAGTAGAGGCATCGTGTGGCCAAGGGTTGCCTCCAGCACGCGATTTCCCGGAAGAAGAAGTGAGGCCAGCTCCTGCTTGGGTGGCATCACAAGCGCAATTGTCCCTTGATGTAAAAATCCCTGTTTGCGCTTTCTTTGGGCTGCCCCCGCAATTTTTCTGCCGGCTAAGACCACATCATATTTGGTCGGTTTTGCCATGCAAAAATTAGAGCACTGCTCATCCCAGGCTGGCGCATCGTGTTTAATAAGCTCCCATTTTTCTTTTCCTGTCAAAAATTCTTGAGTTGCCTCCAGCACCGCTTGGTTCACAAAAGCGTAGTTATCCAGTGGATTGTGGGAAAAGTGGGGAGAAGAGGCAGGGACAAGCAGAGAAAAGGCAAAATCCCAGAGATGAAATACCACCCCGCCCCCTGTTGGTCGCCTGGCAAGGTCTATGCCACGTTTGCGCACCTCATCCAGGTTAAGAAGTTTTTCTGGGTGGATAAAGTAGCCGTAACTGATGCTGGGCCTCTCCCACTCATAAAAATGGAGGATAGGGTCTGATCCGAGCTCCTGTAGCAGTTGGGCATCCAATTGCATGTTGTTTTCAGCCGAATCTATGCCGGTGTCCACCACCTTCCAATCCACCCGTTCTCTCCTGGTTTTTAAAAAAAATTATATATTCTTCATATATCGTAGCCAAAAAGGGGATAGTCGACTAGGATAAAGATTACTACACAACCATTCGGGTGAGCTATGTTCGATAAATTTACGAATCGGGCGAAACAGGTCATCAAGCTAGCCAAAAAAGAGGCTCAGCGGCTTAACCACAACTACCTTGGCACAGAACACGTGCTCTTGGGCCTTTTAAAATTGGGCCAGGGGATCGCAGTCAACGTTCTGCGCAATTTTAATCTCGACTATGACACCGTGCGTCAAGAGGTGGAACGGCTAGTGGGTTTTGGCCCAGAGATCCAAGTCTATGGAGACCCTGCACTCACAGGCAAGGTAAAGAAGGTCTTTGAGTTTGCAAATGAAGAGGCGGCGGCACTCAACCATAACTATGTGGGAACCGAGCATCTCCTCCTTGCCCTACTCAGACAAACAGATGGCGTGGCAGCACAGGTCCTAGAAAATCTAAACGTCAGCTTAAAAGATGTGCGCAAAGAGGTGCTTAAAGAATTAGAAACATTCAATCTTCAACTTCCTCCTATGGGAATGGCAGGCGGAACACCTCCTCCAGGCCCCCTCGGGAAACCTCAAGAGAGACCAGGCGCTGTCCCTGTCACAGACAAAATGCCAGCCCTGAAAGCTTATGGTCATGACCTGACTGAACTCTGCCGCGAAGGCAAACTCGACCCTGTCATTGGAAGAAAAGAAGAGGTAGAAAGGCTCATCCTTATCTTATGTAGGCGCCGCAAGAATAATCCGGTGCTCATCGGCGAAGCAGGAGTAGGAAAAACTGCCATCGTCGAGGGACTTGCACATGCGATTGTGAAAGGAGAAGTTCCCGACAATCTCGCCAAAAAGAAGCTGATCTCCCTGGACCTCACACTCATGATCGCAGGCACCAAGTACCGCGGCCAGTTTGAAGAGCGCATTAAAGCCGTCATGGATGAGATTAAAAAGCATGGAAACATCCTGCTCTTCATCGACGAGCTTCACACGATCGTTGGAGCTGGAGCAGCAGAAGGCGCAATCGATGCGTCCAATATTTTAAAACCCGCTCTTTCCCGTGGCGAGATCCAGTGTATTGGTGCAACAACACTCGATGAGTACCGCAAACATATTGAAAAAGATGCTGCGCTCGAACGACGCTTCCAGAAAATTCTGGTCGCTCCCCCTTCGATCGATGAGACAACGCAGATCTTGATGGGGCTGAAGCCAAAATATGAAGAGCACCACAAGTGCATTTACACAGAAGCTGCCATCAAATCGGCTGTCATCCTTTCTGACCGCTACATTACAGGACGATTTTTGCCAGATAAGGCGATCGACCTCCTCGATGAAGCAGGTGCAAAAGCCCGCATCGCCATGATGCACCAACCGCAAGACATTACCAAGTTTGAAGCGGAAATTGAAGAGGTTCGCGTGGCCAAAGAGGAAGCGATCAGCAAGCAAGAGTATGAAAAAGCTGCGAAATTGCGAGACAAGGAAAAGACGCTGCGCGACAGGTTGCAACAGATTCGCACAGAATGGGAGAGCAAGAAAGAGGAGCATCAGGTCATCGTCGACGAAGAGGAAGTGGCTGCTATCGTTGCAAAACAGACCGGCATTCCGCTCACTCGACTCACAGAGGGTGAAACTGAAAAAGTGCTCAAAATGGAAGAGGCGCTCAAACGCAATATCATTGGTCAAGACGAGGCTGTCAGCGTCGTCTGCAAAGCGATTCGTAGAAGCCGCGCGGATATCAAAGACCCCAACCGGCCAATTGGCGCATTCCTGTTCTTAGGACCCACTGGTGTGGGTAAAACCCTGCTTGCCAAGCAGCTTGCCATCAACATGTTTGGTGGAGAGGATGCTCTCATCCAGGTTGATATGTCCGAGTACATGGAGAAGTTTGCCGTGTCGCGCATGACAGGCTCACCTCCAGGGTACGTGGGGCATGAAGAGGGCGGTCAGCTCACAGAACAGGTCCGACAAAGACCCTACTCAGTTGTTCTTTTCGATGAAGTGGAGAAAGCCCATCCCGACGTGATGAACCTCCTTCTCCAAATCTTAGAAGAGGGACGTCTTACAGATTCAGTGGGCCGTAAGGTCGACTTCCGCAATACGATCATTATCATGACATCTAACTTGGGCGCAGACCTCATTCGTCGCCAAACCGAAATGGGTTTTGCTGCTGCTGAAGGACTCCCAGATTTTAAATCGATGCAAGATACGATTGAAAAAGCGGTACGCAAAGGATTTAAACCCGAGTTCATCAACCGCCTTGACGGGATCGTGATCTTTAGACCTCTCGATCGCATTCAGCTGATCAGAGTCATCGACCTAGAGCTCAGCAAGCTTCAGGCGCGCCTTGCTAGGAAAAATGTCTTCCTCTCTCTCGATGAGAAAGCCAAGGACCTTCTGGTCAACAAAGGGTTTCAACCAGAGATGGGGGCAAGACCTCTGCGTCGAGCGATCGAACAAGAACTTGAAGATCCACTTGCAGAAAAGCTACTTCTCAATCCTGGAAAGGGAGGAAGCTGGCTTGTCACTGTCGAGGGAGATAAGTTTGTTTTCATCGACCAAAGCACCGTCGCAAAAGATGCCAAAAACCAGTTTGCCGTAGCTGCTACAACTGACACCAAAAACAAATAACAACGGAAAATGAGTATGGGTATTAAAAACGCACGCTGGTCGGATCCTAGTTATCAGGCCTATCAGATTCTACATTTTGCTTTTATCGTTGCCCCTCTCATTGCAGGCTTTGATAAGTTTTTCAACATCATGACCAACTGGACCAAATATCTCGCAGGTCCCTTCGATGTTCTTGGCAACCCCCATGCTACCATGATGGTAGTTGGAGGAGTCGAGATCGTCGCGGGTATTGGCGTTCTATTGAAACCCAAACTTTTCTCATACGTCGTCGCTCTATGGCTGTTCGGCATCATCCTTAATCTGCTCATGCTAGGCAACTTTTACGATGTTGCACTGCGCGATCTAGGACTGTTGCTAGGCGCACTAGCCCTCGGCCGCCTCTGTAAAACATACCGTTAATAGAAGATAGGAAGAAGTGATGAGCGATGAGTGCTGAGTGATGAGCGAAAGAAAGAATCGCTAATCCAGCTCTCTTCCTCTTCACTCTTCCGTTCATCGCTCGACACTCATCATTCATAGTTCTCCGTCTTCTGCGTCGTTCATCGTTTTATAAAGAAGAAGGACTTGGCGACTTCTACGCTTACGAAGTAGGTTAGGACGATGGCTCCGACTGCACCGTAAAAAAAGAGAGGTAGTGGTGTAAAGTTGAAGAG
>JBIOJU010000143.1:0-3992 GCA_044451165.1 Chlamydiales bacterium
AATCGAAAAATCATCTTAACCGATCGAGGCACCTCTTTTGGCTATAACAATCTAGTCTCTGACATGCGTGCGATTCCGGAGATGCAGAAATTGGGTTTTCCCGTCTGTTATGATGCCTCACACTCTGTCATGCTGCCGGGTGGGTTAGGTCAAACTTCCGGTGGGCAGCGTGAATTTATTCCAACGCTTGCAAAAGCGGCTATTGCGGCGGGCTGTAACTCTCTCTTCATCGAAGCGCATCCAGACCCTTCTTCCGCAAAAAGCGACAAGGATTCTGTGCTTTCATTCGAAGCACTTCCACCACTCCTCGAAATACTGCTCAAAGTCTATGACGTAGTGAATGAGAGAGAGGCAGAATGTTTCGCAAAATGATTGTGCGTAGCTCGCTTCTTTTTGCTGCTACCACTCTTCTCTGGGCGGCATACACCTGCATCATTCACCCCTCCGACATCTCAGCGTACAAAGAGCTGGTCTCTTCTCTCCAGAAAAAAAGTCCCACGCACAAACAGATCTCCTCTCATTCACATCAGACACGTCAAGGCGTACGCAAGGATATCTGGTTTGCTCAAGAGGATGGAACGAGGCTACAGACAAGAATTGAAAGTCGCTCTTCCCTCCTCACCCTTCAACCTAAGGGAAATCGTTTTGAAGCCGTTGAAGAATTACAAAAAATCCGCTGCTGGATGCAAGATCGTCTTTACCTTTCTAGCACAAGTCATCCTATGCAGCAGATGCGCTACCTTGAAGCAGACACAGGCACCTACCTCTATGCAACACAACAGTTCGCCGCACAAAGTGTTGCTCTTTCTCTTTTTCGTGTGCCAGGCCATTTTCTTACTTTGGAACAGGACGCTTCCGCTGCTTTCGTGCGCGGAATTGCACAAGATGTCTCCTTTGCGGTTTCAGGAAAGTCACCCCAATTTGAAGCAAAAAATTTTAAAGCCAACTTCTCCAAGCTATGAAAACCACCGAACTATTTTCACCACCGAGCACACCGAGAACGAGATTCTTTCTTAATGCTCCTCTTGTTGTTTTCCTCTTTTCTCGGCGTTCTCGGTGGCCTCGGTGTTTATATTCTTTCTTTTTTTTCTTCTGTAGCATGGCCCCACTCTCTGCAGCTGATGCGCCGGATTCTGCGGTCTCATCTGCCAACGCTACATACGATGGAAACACGCTTGTGCTCACGGGTCATGTCCTTCTCGATCATGGCATGGGCAAAATGGCAGCCGATGCAGCACGCCTGCAAAGACAAGAAAGCGGCAAGGAGTTCCCCTTTTCTCTTATCGAACTCACGCAAAACGTACTTCTCGATCTCAAAACAGGTGCCAAAATCGAATGCGCTCATGCGGCTCTCGATTTTATTCAACTGAAAGGGCTACTCACCTCGCAGGAAGGGAAAAAGGTTGTGTATAGCGATACGGTCAAGAAAGGACCGCTGCGTCTTCTTGGAAAAAACATCGACCTCAAAATTGCAAAGAAAGATGAGAGCAAGAAAAATGATTTTGCGATCGAAGCAATTCTTGCCAAAGATGAGGTCTCGATTGAATTTGGCAAGGGATTTGTCCTCCATGCAGACCGCGCGCTCTACCGCAAAGAGGATGCTCAAGAGGGAGCTCCATCACAAGAGTTTCAAGGAGTTGTGACAGCCTATCCCAAAGATGCAAAAACGCCATGTCGATTAACCCATGAAGGCGATCTTATCGATGCAGAAACTGTAGATCTCGATCTTGCACATCAAAAACTCTCTTTCCTCCATCCCAAAGGTCTACTTACCTCTCTCCTTATCCCTGGCCTACAAAAAGGGGAGCTCAAATTCAGCTCTGACCACCTTCTATGGGATCATGTGAAAAACGCGCTAACGCTGAAAGGGCATGTCAAAGTGATGGAGAGTGTCCTTGGAACACTCTCTTCAGAAGGTGAGCTTGAAATTCTTCAACAAGAGCAGAAGCAGCACCGTCTTTTGAAAGCCATCAGGACGCGTGGCACTTCTACGCTCGATTTTAAAGATGCAAACAACAGGGTGCATCATCTTCTAGGTCATGGTCCCTTTCTTTTCGATCGCGAGAGATTGCGTGCGACATTCGAAAGCCCCAAGCGAAATGGGCGGGTTCCAGAAGAGAGACAGCTCTTTTACCGCTCTGAAGAGATCTCTCTCTTCGCCAACCAGGCGCTCATGGAATACACTGCCCAAGAAGGGGGCGTGCGCCCAACAGTTCTTACGCTCACTGGTAATATTCGCCTCTTCTCATCCGATGAAAATCAGCCGCGTTTTGCACTCGGTGACCGACTGAGTCTTTCAACGACAACGCGCACGCTCATTCTCACAGCCGATCCTGGAAAACGGGTTTTGTTTATCGATGAAAAACAGGGCATGCGCATTGCAGCACAAGAGGTCCATATCACGCGCGACCCGGAAACGCGAGAAGAGCGCGTCCAAGGAGTGGGCAACGTGAAATTCTCCTTCACAGATGAAGAGAACTCCCTCCTGAAAAAAATCTTTCCCCGCTTCCAAGGACCTACGTCATGAGCCAGTCGGAAAATCTGATTTTTGTCGCTGAAGATCTCGAAAAATTTTATAGCGGAAAGCCGATCGTATCTGGTCTCTCTCTTGCAGTGCGCCAAGGAGAGGTCATGGGACTCCTCGGCCCCAATGGCGCAGGAAAAACCACCGCTTTTTACATGACGATCGGGCTGATTCGCCCAGATCGAGGACGCATCTTTTTCAAGGGAGAAGAGGTCACACACCGTCCGATCCATGAGAGAGCGCGTATGGGGATGGGATATCTTGCCCAGGAGCCTTCTATCTTCAGGCAGCTGACCGTGGAGGAGAACATCCAGTGCATTTTGGAAACACTTCCTCTCACGCGTACAGAGCAGAAACGAGAACTCGATATGCTCCTCACCGAGCTACATCTTCAAAAACTTGCGAAAAAACGGGCGATCACCCTTTCAGGCGGGGAGAGAAGACGCCTTGAAATCACACGGGCGCTCGTCACACGTCCCTCACTCCTTCTTCTCGACGAACCATTTGCCAATATCGACCCTCTTGCAGTCCATGATGTTAAGCAGATGATCCGCCATCTCAAAGCGAAGGGGATCACCATTTTAATCACCGATCATAATGCCCGCGAAATCTTCTCCATTGTCGATCGCAGTACACTGATGCGCGATGGCAAGGTGCTCATGACAGGAGATATCGATGAACTTCTCAGCAGTCAAGAAGCGCGCTTGTCTTATTTTGGACAAGATTTTAGATTGTAGTTTTTAAGCAGGAGGTCATTATGTCGCCCCGTACCACAGACGAAATCGTTCAAGAGTATTTCAACGATTTGCAGCTAGCCTTCGACTCAGGGAAGGTCCATCCCGTCAGGCTACACCTCGCAGAAGATGTTGTTCTTGTAACTCCGCATAACCGCATTGAAACCAAGGCCAAAGTGCTGAAAAATTTCGAAGAAAAACTTCTCCCAAATGTGGATAAGATGATCATCTTGAAGCATTATTCCGATAGAGGAAGCGCTTGCACAATCTACGAATATGTCACCAAAGCTCCGCATATCAAAATCCCCACTGTCGCTTGGCACAAAGTGAAAGACGGGGTGATCTACGAGATACACATCTATTTCGACACAGCCCTCTGGGACAAAATGCTCGCTGGCAGACAACGCAAAGCAGGATAATCCAAGAGAAGAAGTGATGAACGATGAATGATGAGTGCTGAACGTAAGAAAGAATTACTCATCCAGAGCTCTCTTCATTCTTCTCGCTCATTACTCATCATTCATCGCTCATCGTTTCTTTGTCATTTCCTCAGACTAAAAGCCCAAGCCCGTCCAGGGCCTTCACGACTTCATTTACTGAGAGGGTGTAGAGGCATTCGCTTCGCTTGCTTCCGCCGCATCCGTCAAGATGGCAGGGACGGCAGGGAAAGGGTTGTGCGACTACCTTTGCTCTCGGGTGCATCCAGGGCCCCCAGTTCTCCTCTGAGGTGGGAC
>JBIOJU010000144.1:0-3925 GCA_044451165.1 Chlamydiales bacterium
ATCTTATGCCGATCGTGCATGCGGAAGGGGACTACTTTGCTCCCTTGCAAGTAGATGATGAGATTGAAATTTTTCCCACACTTTCACGTATTGGTACGACCTCATTTACCATCAGCGCGCGTTTCGTAAAAGCTTCCCAGGATGTTGGTAAAGTTTCGATTGTGCACGTTGTCATCGACAAAAGATCCAAAAGACCTCTCCCGATCCCAGAGGAGTTACGCCTCATCCTCAACAAGCTCCCGCAGCATCAGACGGCTTCTCTTTAACACCTCTTCTTGTGGAAGTGGATAGATCCGTTTGGGAATCATAAATCCGGGGAGTGCCTTGCGTAGTTTTTGCCTGATTTTTTCTTCTGAAAATGGCGTGCGTGTCTGGATAAATGCGGCAGGCCTTTGACCAAATTCCTTATCGTCTATCGGTACCACAACTGCTTCAAGTACACCCGGAAGAGCCATGAGAGCAGATTCGATCTCTTCCGGATAGATATTTTCACCGCCAGAAATGAAGAGTGAGTCTGCACGGCCCATCACAATGAGTTCTCCTGCATCTCCATATCTTCCTCGGTCGTATGTGTGAAACCATCCATCAGCATCTAAGGGAAGTGTCAGGCCCTTCTCCTTATCCCAATAACCTTGAAAAAGCGTCGGTCCTCTCACACAGATCGCCTCGCCTTCAATTTTTAACTCTCTGTAGGGCAACACAAACCCGGAGCTGTTTTTGTGAGGTGTAAGGTCGAGCGTGATTTGCGAGGACATTTCTGTCATGCCATAAGAGGTGAAGAGGGGATACCCCTTATCTATGGCGGTTTTGAGTAGCGTGGTACTGAAAGGTGCGCCGCCCATGAGCATACCCTTAAGGGGAAGTATGTCAGGCTGCTCGAGTATCCGATACAGTTGTGTGGGAACGAGCGAAAGAAAATCGATCTTGTGGTGAGTAATCGCCTCCATCAGGGGAAGCGTCGAGAGTTGGACGGTGAGCCCAGCAAAAAATGCGCGCATCAAAATCGCAATTCCGCCGATGTGGAAAAGAGGGAGAGAGAGAAGCCAGCGGTCCTCTTCTACGAGGGGAAGTTTTTCCATCGAGCCCACAGCACTTAAGTAGAGATTTTTGAAAGTTAGGGCTACAAATTTTGAAGAGCCCGAACTGCCAGAGGTAGACATAAGCAGGCTCACTTTATCCTCATCAATTTCTGCAGGCGTGCATGGCGATTTTCCGAGAGTAAGCGATCCGGCCTCGAGAAAAAGGTCAGGCGCAAGCGCGTTGCACAAGTGAATGATTCCGCTCTCTGGAAGACGGGCGCTCAGGGGGACAGCAACAGCTCCAAGACGAAATAGGGCAAAAAAAAGCAGGACCGTTTGCCAAGAGGAAGTTGCAATAAACGCCACACGGGAGTTCCTCTTCACTCCCAGCTCTTGTAGCTGAGAAGAGAAGGAGGAGATGCCCGCATCTAATTCTTTATAGGTTAGATGAAGGGTGTCTGATCTAAGTGCGCAAGCTGTTGGAAAACGCTCTGCGGTATCGTGAATGGGACAGCGGATAGCTCCTCCTTTAACTGAAATAGTGGCTCTCGAAGATGGAGGCATCCCTCGGAAAAATCGAGAGGCTTTTTCAAAACATCATCTTCAAGATAGCGATAAGTGTCCAGCCCCAAGGATTTGACGGGTCCGTTCAGTTTGTAGGCGAGGAGGGCGATTTGAGCAATTCCAACCCCGCTCTCGAATGCTGCACTGAAGACAAGATCTAGGTTTTTCTCTTGGGCAAATGAGGCTAGTTTGTGAGCAACACGCAGTCCACCCTGCAGTGTTGGCTTCAATACAAGCGCCTTTAAATGTGGAATTTTTGACAATTCTTCAAGAGGCGTATCGCGCAATGATTCATCTGCTCCAATCGGAAAGGGGAAATGTTTAAGATCTTCCACCTTGGCGCAAGGCTCTTCAATAAAATCAAAATCCTCCGGTACAAATTTTGAGAAAAATTTTAGGGCGCGCGCAAGAGACCATTTGCGGTTCAGATCGACACGCAAGGAAAACGTCTCCTTCAGCTCTTGCAAAAGACCTTCCGCCTCCTCGTCAGAAAAGTCAGAAATTTTCACTTTTACAACGCCTCCCACAACATGGCGGGCATCTCGGAGAATTTTTTCTCGACTTCCCATGAGCAGAGGACAATAGGGGAGCGAAATGGGAAGTTGTGGAAGATTAAGACCAAGATAGGCCGTTTCCAGGGCAAATTTTAGAGAGGGGTAGGTCATCTCACCATTTTTGAGTGCGGCGAGGGCCTCATCAAGAGTCTCAAGGCTCCAGCCAGGTAGAGGTGCAATCTCGCCCACTCCTCTCTTTCCACCAGCATCGATGAGTTCTATGAGCGCCCCTGCGCGTTTTCCAAGCTTGTAGGGGTAAATTAGAGCATCCATCCGATACAAAAAAGTAGAGTGTAGAGGAGAAGAAGAAGAGGCGTCTGTTTAAAAGAGGCGGTGATTGCTGCAGTCTCACAACTTTTAAAAATTCTCAAAACGAGCAGCGCTGCCGGAAAAATCAACAAATAGGTGAGTAAAACCCCCGGTCTCTCTTTGATCCAGATGCATGGCGCAAGACAAGCAGTAGAAGTGGAGGCAAGATAGAGGAGCTGTCCAACTTTTTTTCCACCGCGTACACAGAGAGTCTTTTTGCCCGCGGCACGATCTTCGTCGATATCACGCAGGTTATTTAGCAGCAGCACGGCCCATGCTAGGCCGCCTTGGCCGATACCAGCCAAAAAGGCGTCACTCGAAAAACGCCCCGTTTGAAGGAGCGCCGTTGTACCTGTTGCTATCGGACCGAAAAAGAGAAAGACAAAAATATCTGCAATTCCCAAGTATGCCAGCGAGAAGGGACCTGCAGTGTAAAGAATACCCAGCAAAATAGCCGAGGCAAGCAGCCATGCAAAAAGCGCCCCCCCTGTCCAGATCAAGTAGGATCCAAAAAGCGCCGCTAGGGAAAAAGCTATAATATAGGCAAATTGCATCGCGCTGGGAGAGACAAGTCCGACTTGGGTAACGCGTAAAGGACCTTTACGAGCAGAAGTGTCAGCGCCTCGTTTAAAATCAAAATAGTCGTTTGCTAGGTTGGTCCCGATCTGTATCGCAAAAGCGGTGAGCAGCGTGAAAATAGCCAAGATCGGCTCCCACGCCCCTTGAGAGTAGGCTACCACGGACCCTACAGCAACAGGGCAGAAGCTGATGAGAAGGGTTCTGGGTCTAGCCGCCTGAACCCATACAGCCAAGCGAATAAGCGTCATGCCATAGACAATACCGCGAGCCTTTCCTCTTGTAAATCGATTTTTCAATCATCCTAATTACCGGCATTGTTGCATAAAGCGGAAAAAATAACACCGAGCACACCGAGAGCACCGAGATAAGAATGAAAATAATAACAGGATGACCATGATGGGAAAGAAGAGCTGGTCATCCTGTGATCCTGCTATTTCTCTTCCTCTCCGTGCTCTCGGAGTTCTCGGTGGTGAAAAATCTTTCCCCTCCCCCGAGTACTTCATACGACCGGTGGTGAAATTGAATTGTGTAACCACTCCTAATTGCCTTAAAATCAAAATCTTATAAATTAAACCGTAATATTTATATATTTATTAGCAATTAGTGTTGAATTGTTTATTAGGAACATTTATAATTTTGCTATTAGTTTAATAAATTATTGGTTTTATATGGCGATCAAAACTGTAAATTATGCGGTCCCTGTAGAAGAATCTTCTTTAGCATTTGCGCTAAGATCTAACCCGTTGATACCCAACGCTTTAATTAGTAAAGTGGCAAAGAGGGCGATGGAAACGTCTGTAGGCCAAAGGGTTACAGGGTTTTGCGGCAAAGTACGCCTATTTAGTCAAGGTCTCATCGGAAAAGCAATCGGCACTACCGTAAAAGCGGTCGTTGTCGATG
>JBIOJU010000145.1:0-3903 GCA_044451165.1 Chlamydiales bacterium
GAAGAAGGTCTCAAAACACTTAAGCTTGCCGCCGAAGAGATGCTCGATCAAGATAACATCGCTTAATCGTACGTGTAAGCCTTGCGGAAAGGTTTTGGCCTTGTACCTTTTTCATAAGGTCGTACGCGTTCTGCCTTTTGACAGACGGGCGAACAGCAGCCCTGAAATTTCTCTGCGCACATTTCGCATGAAAGAAAGAGTTCATTACAATCCATATTCGCACAGTTGTAATAGACATCGGAGGATGTGTCGCAATGGCAACAGCGGCTAATCACCTCATCTTCATCCTTGCTGATTGGGATGGTGAGACGGTCGTCAAAGACAAAAAGTTTTCCTCGCCAATGTTTTTTGCCCACGTCAAGCCCATACTTGATCACTCCACCTTGCAGCTGATAGACTTTTTCAAAACCCTCTCTTTTCAATAGTGAGGAGTAGAGTTCACACCGAATCCCACCTGTGCAGTACATCATGACTCGGGTTGTTTTGGGAGAACGCTTTTTCTTTAAATCTTTTGCAAACGCTGGGAATTTCCGAAACATCTCAAGTTTTGGGAGCGCGGCGCCTTCAAAATGTCCCACCTCCCACTCGTAATCATTTCGCACGTCGAGAAGTAGTGTGTTCTCATCTCGCTCATCCAACATTGCTCCCCACCGCGCCGGGGTGAGATATTCGCCGCGTTTAGAAAGATCCACAGTGTCATCGAGTGCGACCAGCTGCTCTCTTACCTTCACAGTCATTCTAGGAAAAACGTGTTCATGATGGGGATGGATTTTAAAATCAACTGTTTGAAAACGCGGGTCGGTATGCATCCACTCCATATAGGCCTGTGCCACCTCAGACGAGGCGCTCATTTGTCCATTGATTCCCTGTTTAGAAATGTAGATGCGACCCGTTGCATCTTTTCCTTCAAAAAAAGAGTGATGCTTTCCGACTTCCAGGGCCGGGTCTTCGATCTCCACAAATTGATAGTAGGCAAGCACGCAGTGAGTCATAGAGATGTATATTAAAGATCAGTCAATAATCAGTCTACTTGACTATGTTGCATAAGTGTTCATGCGCTTCTTGTATAACAATTTTCTTTAAAGATTCTATTTGGTGGAAATAATGACTAAAGTGTAAAATAACAGAGATTTTTGTTTTTTAACTCTTAAATTAAGGTGATAATCATGGCAACTAGAGCAACCCCCCTAGAAACGGCTTCAGCAAGAACTGTTGGCAATCAATTCGTCAATTTTGAATCTTGCAAATTTTCTGCAAACACATTTATTTCCGTAAAAAATCACGCACAGCTCGCTGGCCGTTTCGTTGACGGTCGATCTCAAATGTACCGAGGGGAAGAGAATGCACGCAAAGTGATCTTTGGCGTTCTCTGCCCTATCGGCATTGCACTTGCCGCTTCGATAGAAGCTTTTGTGCGAGGAGTTTTTGGCGCAGGCGTGTACATCTATCAATGCACCCGTCCAGAAGAAGAAAATGAAAATCCTAATGGCATGTGGTGGGCAAACATTTCCTATACGGGCGCGCTTTTTTCTACTGAAACTATCGCGAATTGCGCAGTAGAAATTTTTACAACTATTAAATATTGGAATGGACCCAAATTCACCTACGATGAACTCGTTCCATGCCTTCGACAATTTAATCAACAGACCCTTGATGAGATGCGGCTTCTCACTCCTGCTCCAGCACCAGCACCTGTAAATGAAGGCAGCAAGCCAGCTAGTGCACCAATCATGCCAGCAGCCGCTACGCCTGGTGTTTAACACGCCTTTGTAACAAGCTGTACCGACAAAAACCCGAGCTCTCAAGCTCGGGTTTTTTAATATAAAATTTTTCCTTTATGCAATGTTTTTCTTTAAAGATTCTATTTGGGAAAATAAAGAAGAGCGCGTAAAATGATAGGGATTTCGATTTTTAACTCTTAAATTAAGGTGGTAATCATGGCTTCGCAAGTACAAAGAACAGTTAGCAATCAGTTTGTAAACTGGAATTCTTGTCAGTATTCTGCAACAACATGTTTGGCAGTAAAAAATCACGCTCAGCTGCAAGGCAGAGCCGAAATGATCCGTGGCGAAGAGACAACGCGCAAAGTCGTCAGCGGAATCATTGCCCCAGTTGTTATTCTTCTTATCGCAGTCGTCGAGACTGTTGCAAGAGGTGTGCTCGCTCTTGGCGTTAAGGTGTATCAGGCTAGAAACACTGACGAACAACACAGAGCTCCAAATGCTGTGTGGTGGAGAAACATCTCGGCAAATGGCGCACTTTTGTCAGCTGAAACTGTCGCTACCTCTGCACTAGAAATTTATAACACCTGCAGCAATTGGAATCGTCATCAATTGCCATACGACGCACTCGTGGAACATGTTGCGAGTATACCAGTACGTATTCGCCAACAACATAGTGAAGCTCTCAATACAATGAACCTCATTTCTGATGCTCCTGGCCCTGTGCCCGTAGCAGCACCTTCTAGCGAAGCGAGCCCAAGCGCTACGCCAGCAAGACCCCCTGTAGAAGCCGCTACTCCAGCTGCATAACGCAATTTTTGTCAAAACTATGCAGACACAAACCCGAGCCCACAAGGCTCGGGTTTTTTATTGCCCACAACGTAAAGACTCAAAAAAATGAAGGATCGGGCACGGGCGCAGGCACGAAAGAAAGAGCGCCTCGAAAAACAATGAACTTGTATGGACTAAAAATGGACGCGGCGAAAAAAATTATATTTACCTCTTTTCTCTAAAGTCCTCTGTGCTCTCTGTGGTGCAAATCTTTCCCATTCCCCTTGCACGATCTTCCTCTTCTGAAAACTACTACTTGAGCAAAAATCTTGCTTTGTTCTAGCATTGCACCCAGTTATTTGTTGTTTTCAGGAGAAAAAATGTCTCGACATACTGGACCTCGCAATCGCATTGCTCGTCGCTTTGGCGCCAACATCTTCGGTCGCCTGCGCAACCCCTTGCTCCACAAGCCAAATCCCCCAGGAGCACATGGCGCAAAACGCAAAAAGAAATCTGATTTTGGCATCCAGCTAGATGAACAGCAGAAGCTCCGTGCTCTCTATGGTATGTTGAGCAAAAAACAGCTCGTTGGCTACTACCAAGAAGCTCTCCGCTCTCCACTCAACACGCCGCAACTGTTCATGCAAGAACTAGAATGCCGCTTGGACAACATGGTCTATCGGTTAAAATTTGCACCGACAATCTTTGCAGCTCAACAGCTCGTTGCACACGGCCATGTGCTTGTAAATGGTAAGAAGGTCGACCGGCGCTCTTTCCGTGTCAAGCCTGGGATGGAAATTTCCATCAAAGCAAAATCTCGTGAGATCCCCATCATTAAACAAGCGATGGAATCTTCACAGATCTCTGTTCCCGAATATCTCTCTGTAGATACTGAAAAACTTTCAGGACAACTTCTGGTAGCTCCTGGAATCGACCAGATCCCTCTTGCGCTTCCGGTGAATATTCCGATGGTTTGCGAGTTTCTAGCCTATTCAAACTAGGTGCTAGATAGTCGTCCCTAAAATATCGGATCGAAAAAGAGCGCGTTCTTTATTTTTTTCTTGTTTTTCCTTTAAGAAATGTTTAAAACTTTTCTTTTCCAGGATAAATGGAGCGCTGACGCGTTGATGTCCACTTCTCAAGTCTTTGAACAATCTGCCCAGCCCTTAACAAAATATCCTTCAGCGAGTTTGCGTGAGTTATTTCGTCTCGCGCTCCCCCTCACTCTCGTGCTGCTGTCTAACTGTTTGATGAATTTTTGCGACCGTCTCTTTCTTGCTCATTATACTCTCGAATCATTCGAGGGGTGTGTGAATGCTGTCTATCTCTGCTCTCTCTTTCAACTCACCTGCATCCGCATCACAAGCATGGCACAGATCTTTGTGGGCTTCCACAAGGGAGCGAACCATCA
>JBIOJU010000146.1:0-3872 GCA_044451165.1 Chlamydiales bacterium
AAGCGTGATTGCCACTTTTATCTTTACACCCATACGATTGAAGGAGAGGTCGTTCATTTTCGGCAGTATAGCCATGTGACCATACGAAAAATCACTTTCTTATCCAAAATTTTAGGGTTTCCTATCAAAAGCGTGCTTTGGAGAAACAGCACGCTTCCATTTTTTCTCTGGAAGGATCGGATCGAAGTTTTTTGGATCACACATTTCCACATCTCGTTGTTGATTCCGCGAAGTGTAAAACGGATTTTAACGATTTACGACTTTGTCTCAGACCTTTTCCCCGAAACGGTCTCGTTTTTGCATCGCTTATATCATCGAAGCATTACGAAAGGAAATCTGCGGAGGGCAGATTACCGCACTGTAATCTCTGAGGGTACGGGCAAACGGCTGCAGGAGTTGTTTGGGATGAACTACGATGCGGTTGTTTATCCTCCGCATAAGACAGGGCTTGTCTATCAAGAAAAAAGCATTTTAGAGCCGTTTCTTGTTAAGAAAGGTTTGGAATACAACAACTATATTATCTCTGTGAGCACCTGGGAGCCGCGGAAGAATTTTCTTTTACTAACGCGGATCTACTGCGCGGCGATCGAAAAATATGGTCTCGAAAAAGTGATGCCTCTCGTGATTGTGGGGGGCGGGGGTTGGAAAAATAGAGAGATGGTCAAAGAGTTTGAAGCTGCGCGTGAGAGATATCCGACCCACTTTAAAATTGCTGGGAGGGTGGAGGATAGAGAGCTTGCGCTCTATCTTTCGGGTGCGAGATTTTACATCGCTTTGTCGATCTACGAGGGGTATGGGATGCCGATTGCAGAGGCAAGGCATTGCCGCACGCCGGTGATCTGCATGGATGTGCCGGAGATGCGTGAGGCGGCAGAAAACGATGCCATTTTTGTCACACCAGAAACGGTCGAGGCAAAACTACCCGAACTCATGCTTAAGCAGGAGCCTACAGGTTTGGAGAAAAAACCCCTACAACTCAGATATCCAACAAATGCCGAAAGTGCGGCAAAGCTGGCGGAGATCCTCTCTGAGATAGTCAATTAAAAAATTCGTAGAATTTTACGGAGCAGCGCAGTAAGGTGAGTCTTGACATGAATAAGACAAAACTATCTGTGCTCTTCTTGCTCTTATTCACAGGGATTGTATCCCTTGCGATCTTGATCTTGCAGCCTCTTGAAGTGTTGCATTTTCGCGACTACATCGCCCTTCTATTTCCCAAGGGCTCTATCGCTTTGAAAGAGCGCAACCTTCTCTTGATTCTCCAAGCGATCATGCTTCTCGTCGTCATCCCTGTTTATATTTTTACTTTTATCTTCTCCTGGAAGTACCGCGCGAACAATAAAAAATCTAATTACGATCCCGATCTAGTTGATCACCGCGTTGCCGAATACTTTTGGTGGGGAATCCCGTTTGTGATCACTTTGGCCATTTGCATCATCACCTGGGTCAAAACTTATGAGTTGGACCCTTTTAAGCCGATCGCATCTGATAAAACACCCCTCCGCGTTCAGGTTGTTGCTCTGCAGTGGAAGTGGCTTTTTATCTATCCCGATGAAGGAATTGCAACTGTCAACTTGTTACAAATTCCCACCCAAACCCCAGTCCAATTCGAAATCACAGCAGACGCGCCGATGAACTCCTTTTGGATCCCCCATTTAGGTGGCCAAATTTATGCAATGCCTAGAATGAAATCCGTGCTCCACTTGATCGCAGATGAAGAGGGAGACTTTAGAGGATGTTCTGCCAATATCAGCGGAGAGGGGTTTGCTCAGATGTATTTTATGACCCGAGCCTCCAAAGAAGAGGAGTATCGGGAATGGGTGGAATCGATCAAACAATCGAAAAAAGTTTTGAGTCTCGCAGAATATGAAAAACTGGCCACGCCTAGTCTCAACCAACCGATCGTTCTCTATCAGAGACCGGATGAAAGTTTATTCGATTATGTGTTAATGAAATTTGACCCCCCAAAAAAAGAGGAATGATGTTCGGCAGATTAACTCTTGATGCTTTCAAACACGAATGGAGTCAAAATATCGCCGTCATCTCCATGGTACTTGGTGGCATTGTGATCGTTGCCCTCATCACCTATCTCAAAAAGTGGAAATGGCTCTGGCGGGAATGGCTCACCACCGTTGATCCTAAAAGGATCGGCATCATGTATATCATCGTCGTTGTCTTGATGTTCACAAAAGGCTTTGCAGATGCTCTTATGATACGACTCCAACAAGTTCTTTCCGTGGGCGACTTTCATGGCTTTATTTCATCGGGTCATTTCCAGGAAGTCTTTTCCGCTCATGGCACAACGATGATCTTTTTTGTAGGGATGGGCGTTGTCTTCGGCTTAATGAATCTCATTGTCCCACTACAAATCGGAGCTCGGGATGTCGCGTATCCTTTTTTAAATGCTGTTGGGTTTTGGCTTTTTGCAGCTGCCTCCACCCTCTCTTTGGTTTCGCTGGCTATCGGCAGCTTTTCCCCAGCAGGTTGGCTTTCCTATCCCCCTTTATCTAGCATTGAATATAGTCCGGGAGAAGGAGTCGATTACTGGATCTGGATGGTCCAAATTGCAGGAGTGGGTAGCACTCTTACAGGGATCAACTTTTTAGTGACGATTTTAAAGATGCGCTGTCCTGGCATGACACTGATGAAAATGCCCATTTTTGTCTGGAGTGCTTTTTGTGCAATGATCATGATCATTTTTGCCTTCCCCATTTTGACGGCCACCCTTGCCATGCTGGCCTTGGATCGCTATCTCGGCATGCACTTTTTCACTGTAGGAGGAGGGGGCAATTTCATGATGTATGTCAATCTCATTTGGGCTTGGGGACATCCAGAGGTCTACATTCTCATGCTGCCTGTTTTCGGGGTTTTTTCAGAGGTCGTCGCCACTTTTTCGGAAAAGCGGATCTTTGGCTATGTATCCATGGTCTGGGCTCTCATCTCCATCGCCTTCCTTTCTTTCATCGTCTGGCTCCACCACTTTTTCACAATGGGAGCCAGCTCCGCCGTGAACACCTTTTTTGCCATCATGACAATGGTCATCGCAATTCCCACCGGAGTTAAAATATTCAACTGGCTCTTCACTAAATTTCGAGGACGGGTCCACTTTACTTCTCCCATGCTCTGGTTTTTCGGATTTTTGCTGAATTTCACGATTGCTGGCATGACAGGAGTATTACTCTCCTCTCCTCCAGTAGATTATCAGACCCACAATAGTCTATTTCTGATCGCTCATTTTCACGGGATGGTGATCGGCGGCGTGCTCTTTGGCTTTTTTGCCGCCTTCACCTACTGGTTTCCCAAATTCACAGGGGTGATCTTGAATGAAAAACTCAATCAAATCGCATTTTGCTGCTGGTTTTTGGGTTTTTTATTAGCGTTTATGCCCCTGTACATGCTGGGCTTCATGGGAGCTACAAGACGACTCGATCACTACGAAGCCTCTACCGGCTGGCATCCATTATTCGTCGTAGTAGGCATAGGAGCGCTCATCATCATGTGTGGCGCCTGTGTTCAGGTCTATGGATTATATACCGCCTTGAGATACCGCAAAGAAAGAGATCGGACAGGAGATCCTTGGAACGGAAGGACTCTAGAATGGGCCACCAGCTCGCCTCCTCCTGTTTACAACTTTGCCATCATTCCAACAGTCAATCAGATCGATCCAGTATGGGCCATTAAGCGAGGAGAGGCGCCCAAAGTGGAGAAGAGGTATGAAGAGATCCTCATGCCCCAAAACAGCTCCATCCCGATCTATATCGGTTTTCTCAGCTTGGTTTTTGGATTTGCCATCACCTGGCAGATTTTGTGGCTGAGCCTTTTGAGTTTTGCAGGCATCATCGCCTGTTTAATTATCCGGCTTTCTGAACCAG
>JBIOJU010000147.1:0-3849 GCA_044451165.1 Chlamydiales bacterium
ATTTTGCTTGGAATCCGAGGACTTCTCTTGTTCGAATCGGCAGAAATAAGGTCATTGCAACAAGCCACTTAATTGGCTGATGCCTTAGGCTAATACTTCAGGGCCGACTAAATCTTTAAGTCTTTTGAAAATTCATAGCTGATAAGTTGTAAGGGTTCAGTTTTTTTAAAAGCTTCTTCATCATGAGAAACATTTAAAAGCTTCTTTCCCCCATCTGTGTTGGCTATTTTTGCAACAAATTCTAAAACTTCTTTTTCTGAATCGGAAAAGACACTTAAGTCAGGCTTTTCAATACTTTTTAAAATGTGATGACCCCCAGAAATCAAAATTCCCTTAGAGAGAAATAGCTGATAGATGTTCTGAAATTGATCTGGGCATGGGCCGTGTTCTAAATGAACATACCTAGCTCCGGTTATGCTCATCCCATGTTGTTGAAAATGTTTAAAGTCCGCGTAAAACAAGGCTTTATTTAAAAACAAAGGGCTTTTCGTAAACCCTATCAAATAGCGTACAGCTTGTTTAAACAGCTCTAAACAAAACGGCCTCTTACCGCTGTATATATCCGAGGGTTGGCTTTTCCAATGCACTTCAAGGGCATTAAGTTCTGCATAGGCCTCATCGCACTTCAGACGAATATGATCATCCTGAACGACATCCTGTACAAAATATGTTTCCCAACGTTTGATACTTGCTTCTCCCACTTTTAAATAGTTTGCAAAAGCAGTTTGAGACATTCCAAGCGAAGCGCGATATTTGATAATCTCTTCGGAGGTTAAAAGATTGTGTTGTTTGCGATATTTATCGGCAGCACATTTTCGAAGTACATTCATTTGCCCTCCATCCATTAAAGGAGTCTGACATTTCGTACAAACAAACGAGGGCACGACCACCTCGACTTCCTCTCCTTTTATCTCAGGGTTAAAGCGGATGTTTTTTGATTCAAACTTTTCACAATCACAATTTAGGCACTTCATTTAATCTTCTCCTTTTTGTTCTGTCGAGCGACTTTGGTGCAGTGAGACGTAATAATATCGCTCATCCTTCAAAACAAATTTGATATACATTTGCTTAGCACATTTAGGGCTCCACCAGCTAAAAGCCAGTAGCTCAAGCCCCGCTATTGTTTTCTCATAGGACTTTTGTGGAGGTCTCGACCCCTTGTAATCCTTTGGAGAAATTTCCTCCAGCAGCTCTCTAATTAACTGCCAAACATCATTTGTATCTCCGATATCTAGATCATTTAACTCCCCAACGGCTTTTGACTGGTTGGCAAACAAACCGTATCGACTTTTTAGAAATTCTTTTGCTTCATTTAATCGTTTGGTCAACTCGCGATCCGAAGGGCGCTTATCCTGCATGCCATACCTCTTCGTATATTATTGTGGCATCATATGATGCCAATCTGCAATCAAAAAAGTCAATACAGTAAACGCTTGATTCTTATCGCAATCGATGTTTAACGCCTTAAAACTAATGACTTATGTTATTTCATAATCTTTGGAGTTATGAACATTTTCCAGAACGTCCCCTAAACCTCTGGCCTAGAGTTATAAATGAAGAGTAAGAAAAGATTACCGTCCTTGATCCCATTCTTGGGTACCACTAATAGATTTAGTGGTTTTCAAGAAAATTGCCGAGTATAAGCAAGCAAAATACAGGATCTAGGTCCTAAAGTATAAAGGCATTCGTTGGACTTCCCGTAGTAGCACTTGCTTTCCCTCTAAATATATGTATATTGTTTTGATTTAACCCAAAAAGAGCACCTGATGAACATCAATGGGACTGAAATTTTTGTAGAAAAGCTCCCTGGGTCTGGAGATCTGAATTTCGTTCTCATTCACAATGCAGGCTCAGATCATCGTTTTTTTACTCATCAAGTTCAAATGTTGAGAAAGTTTGGCGATGTCGTGCAGCTGGATTTACCAGGCTCTGGCAAGAGTCATCCGATATCAAGCTACAAAATGAGAGATTTGTCGTTTATCATTGCGACGATTTGTAGAAAATTATCTCTCAAGAATATTTGCCTGATAGGACTCAATAACGGCGCTAATATCGCGATTGATACTGTACTGAACCAATCTCTCGCCATTGAGAAACTTATTTTGATTGATCCGCCATTTTTTATGGACAAGTCCTTCATTGGTGAAATTAATGCTTATATCGAGAGTTTAGAAAAGGCGGAGTTCAACGATCAGTTTGTAGCATCGCTTGTTGACGCGTTATTTCTTAATACTGACTCTAGCAACAAGGAGATTGCTGTGAGCGCATTCAATGGCGTAGATAAGAAATCTCTATCGGGAATTTTTAGAGGCCTTCTTGAATGGGATGCGAAGTCAGCGGGGATCTTAAAAAGGATTGCTTGTCCAACTCTATGCATTTTAACTGATGAACATCACTGTTCCTATGAAAAGATGCATCGAGAGGCCCCTCAGTTTGAAATTGGAAAAGTTGTGGGATCAAAATGTTGGGCTACTCTTGAAGTTCCTGAACAAGTTAACGCTATGATCGCCCGTTTTTTAAAAATTCATGCTGGTCAATGATTTCAGCGTGTGAAAATCCCCGTCCCCCTTGAAGAAAGCGTTCTATTATGTAGACGGAAGATACGGTTTGATGAGCTCTCGGATAAGAGGCATTTTTGACCAGAGCTCTTTTCCCATTTGGTTTGTGAGGTAGGCTTTATTTGATAAAGGGTTAAAGTTCATAAAATGCTTCATTCTCTCGAGAAATTGGTTCGAGATCGCCGCTCCGGCAGGATCATCCACGCGAAGCGGATGACCGAGAGGAGGTCCAGACACCTTCCAAAAAATAGGGACCCAACAGGGTCCCTTTATTTTTTTGAGGGTGAGGAAGCCACCAGCGTGGCTTCCGTACTGGACTCGAGTGGAGGTCCAGTCGTTCTCAAGGGCGTCTCTTTTGTTTTTCTCTAACCTATTCATTTTAAGTCGCGTGCATTGGGGTGTAGTCAGGGAATTCTTTGTTGTATTAACATTGTAGATACAAGAGGAGGTGCATTATGTTGAAGCGTCTAACCAAACACGGCAATAGCCAGGCCATCGTAGTCGATAAGGCGATACTGGAGGCGGCAGGAGTTCCTGAGGACGCTCTTTTCCAAATTTCAATCAGCCCGAGTGGCGGGTTGATCATCCAGTCTGTAGAGGATCGCAACCCGGATCTATTTCGAGAGAATTTTGAAAAGTTGAATCAAAAATATAAGAAAATGATGCAAAACCTGGCAGATTTGTGATCTTATATGTTTCTTTCGAATACGTGTTGGAAATTCACGACAAGTTAATTGAAGAGTATGGGGGTCGCAAAGGACTACTTCATGAAGGACTTTTGCATTCTGCGCTAGAAATGCCAAGGGCAAGTTTTCATGGGCGTGATCTACATCGTACAATTTTCGATAAATCTGCAGCGTATCTTTTTCATCTCATTCAAAATCATCCTTTTGTAGATGGCAATAAACGGACGGCGGCAATGGTCGCCATGGTTTTTTGTGGCTCCAATCGCCAGGGACTCACAATTTATGAAGCAGACTATCAGGATCTAATTTTGCGCGTAGCTCAGGGAGCAGTAACAAAAAAAGAAATTGCAAGATTTTTTAGAAATTCCTGTAAGAAATCCTAAGCGCTCAGGCCTTTTTAACTTTCCTTATGCTTTTCAGCGCTTAAAAGAAAGCGCCAGGGGAGAAGGGCGTCTTCTTGGGCGTAGTCGACTCCGATGCGGGGGGTAATTTCTATCTTTTTTGCTGGGATTTTTATGGCGCGATCCTCGACCCAGATTTTAGAGGAGGAGAGCGAGAGTCCATAGTATGCGCGTGTGATGCCGAGAGCTTGAGTGACCGTTCCG
>JBIOJU010000148.1:0-3829 GCA_044451165.1 Chlamydiales bacterium
AGATTGAGATGCAGATACAGCATATGTAGACAGCAGCACGCTCAAGATAATTCGCCGAAACATTTGCATGCTTTAAAAGTATGAGCCCGTTATTTTT
This sequence comes from Chlamydiales bacterium, assembly GCA_044451165.1. Taxonomy (GTDB): domain Bacteria; phylum Chlamydiota; class Chlamydiia; order Chlamydiales; family Rhabdochlamydiaceae. The sequence continues at coordinate 98 of JBIOJU010000148.1, forward strand.
TCCTGCCAAGAAGGAAAATACCAGCTCCTGCGACCATGAACACAATTCCACCAATCTTCAGCCAGCAAGCAATCTGTTCGTAGCGATTGGCCTCAGCTGTTCCGGCATCGATTTTTTTTTGCACAGAGCCTGCCATCAGATCGCCAGCATCTTTTGTGTATGGACTCAGAGAGAAGAGCGATTTCCCATTATCGACATTTTTTTGCGCAGAAGAGATCTGCTCTCTTCCTGCAAGCACCTGGGATTTAATATAGAACGATCCTCCCAGCATGAGTAGACCGATGATGAACACCAGAGCGCCCATTGTTCGTTTCATAATACAAGACTCCTTTGTCTAATGTGTAACAAGTAGAATAAATGCCATGACGATCATGGCAAGATCTTCAGTGAGCGTAACAGTGGAGAGCGGGACGTCCAAGACGGTGCCCATGCAGGCGCAGCGCACATCAAGTCCGCGTTTTAGGGCTTTGATGACCCCGACTGCTCCAATTCCCAGAATAAGCATTGTTGCAAGATAGATGAAAGTGGGCGCAAAAAATGCAAGGTAGCCCATGCCGAGCCCCAGCTCGATCAACGGGTAGAGAAAGGCATAGATGCGACTTTTTGTTGCGATGAGATCATACATCTGAAAGCCGTCTGCAAAATCGACAGGGCGAAACATCTTCAGCATCGCAAACTGAGAGAGAAAAAAGCCCATGAAGTAGTGCATCCAGCGTGCATGAGTAAACGCGTCGTGCGAAGCGAGTGCAGTTGCCGCGAGAATCGCAATAAAAGTGAGCGACGCGAGCGGCCAATATTTTTTCATTAGTAAGCGCATGGATCTGTTTTCTTTTTCCATAATTCATCCTCCTACCAGATTCAGAATTAAATTTGTTGGAATTTGTGCCTTTTTTTGCGAGGATGCAAATTTTACAGGGAGGTTCTATGCGTGCGATGTTTTTTCTTAGCTTGAGTCTTCTACTTGTCTTGCAAGAGACTTTTGCTTGCACTGGAATAAAGTTAACGGCAAAAGATGGATCGATCATCCATGGGCGCACGCTTGAATTTGCTGTGCCTCTTGAAACAGCTATTGCGGTGATTCCCCGTGGCTATGCGTTTACTGGTACGACCCCAGCAGGGCCTGGACTTGCTTACTCTGCCAAGTATGCAGCTGTTGGAACTATCGTATTTGATCGCTCTTCAATTCTCGATGGATTAAATGAGAAGGGGCTCTCTGTTGGGACATTCTATTTTTCAGGCTTTGCTGAATATGCCAAAGTCACTGAAGAGAATCGGTCTTACGCACTCTCTCCGCTTGAATTTTCAAACTGGATTCTTACCCAGTTTGCGACTGTTGCCGAAGTAAAAGCTGCACTTTCCCGGGTGTGCATTGCTTCCACTGCGGACGAAGCGTGGGGGAGTGTGCCGCCCCCATTCCACTACATTGTGTATGACAAGACGGGAAACTGTCTTGTCATCGAACCGTTGAAGGGAGCGCTGGCGGCGTATGACAATAAGTTGGGCATTCTTACCAACTCTCCTAGTTTTGACTGGCACATGACCAATCTGCGCAATTACATCAATCTGCGAGCAGAAAATGCGCCTCCTCTTAAGCTGGAAGGTATTGAACTTGCTCCTCTGGGGCAAGGAACTGGCATGGTGGGTCTTCCAGGGGATTTCACGCCAACATCACGATTTGTGCGCGCTGCAATGTTTTCCTACACAGCGCTTCCGACGTCTAACGCAAAAGAGTGTGTACTTCAACTCTTTCACCTCTTGAACCAGTTTGATATTCCTAAGGGTGTGGCCCGTGATCGGGAAAATGGCGCGCAAGCAGATTATACTATGGCGACATGTGTGCGGGACCCCCAAGCGCTCTCTTACTATTTCAAAACCTACGAGGATCAGACGATCCGCATGGTCAATTTAAGGAATTTTGATCTGAATGCCAAGCAGATCAAAAAGGTGCCTACCTCAAGCGAACAGCCGATCTTGGAGATCTCGTCTCTTCTGAGATAAGGGCTTAAAAAATAATCTTGCATGTATTCACGAAAAATCATACATGGAAGATTAGAAGATTGAAGAGAGTTGCAAAAGAGGCAATTCTCAGACATACAAAAAAGCTAAGGAGCAAAGTTATGGCAAAAAGAAAAGTGAAAAAAAAGACAACAGCAAAAAAAAGAGGCGGTGGCGGCATCACAAAGCTGATGTATGATCTCTCTCCAGATCTACAAGCTGTCGTAGGTGCAAAAAAATCGACACGTCCGCAAGTTGTTAAAAAAATATGGGTGTATATCAAGGCTAAAAAGCTGCAAGATGATAAAAACCGCCGCATGATCAATCCCGATGCAAAACTCGGAAAAGTTCTCGGCAATAGACCGATCAACATGCTCAAAATGGCTGGCGCTCTCAACAAGCATATTGGTTAAGAGGCCTCCCCAAGTTTTTCAACTAGAGCAGCGTCCATTTGGAGGCTGCTCTCTTTTTTAAAGGAAGAACGATGCTAGATATCCAATTTGCTGCGGAATGCGCGAATGTTGTTGTACCAGAAGCAAGCCAGCAGGCGATGCGCTACTATGAGAGTGGAAATATTCTCTGGATTTTCCAGCAGGCATGGGCGTTGATCATTCCTCTCCTTTTCCTCATCACTGGATTCAGTGGAAAACTTGCCTCTTTTTCTGAAAAAGTAGGAAAAAAGTGGTTTTTCGGAATCACCGTCTATCTAGTTATTTTCATTGTGCTCTACAAGCTCTTGAGTCTTCCAATGGATTATTATGCGGGATATATCCGCCAGCATGCATACGATCTTTCAACACAGAGTGCAGCGCACTGGTTCAGTAATTATGGAATGGAGACTTTTATCGGCCTTCTGGGCGCAATCGCGTTTGTTTGGATCTTCTATCTTCTGTTAAAAAAGAGTCCGAAGCGCTGGTGGTTCTATAGCAGTCTTGTCACAATAGGCATCTCCTTCATCATGATTTTTGTCCAACCGATCTGGATCGATCCGCTTTTCAACACATTTGGACAGATGCAGGACAAAAAACTGGAGAAGGAGATTCTCCATCTTGCAGCGCGTGCAGGGATCTCACATGGGCGTGTCTTCGAAGTGGATAAGAGTGGCGAGACCTCTATGCTCAACGCCTACGTGACCGGCGTTGGAAAGACGGGACGGATTGTGCTCTGGGACACTACGATCAAACAGATGAAGCCCGATGAAATCCTCTTTGTCATGGGACACGAGATGGGTCACTATGTGCTGCATCATATCTGGCTCTATCTTGCCATCATGTCCGCCACGACTTTTGTGATCTTTTATCTCACATATCTTTCAGCAAATTTCCTGCTGCGGCGCTATCAGAAAAGATTTGGCTTCAAGCATCTCTATAACATCGCCTCATTACCATTACTGCTTCTTCTCACCGGGATATTCCTTTTTCTCGCCTCACCCTTCTTCAACTATCTCTCCCGTCATATCGAACATGAAGCAGATCGCTTCGGACTTGAAATCACCCAAAACAATGACGCGGCCGGTAGAGCTTTTCTCATCCTCCAGCAGGGGAACCTGGCCAATCCACGCCCGGGGCCTGTTTACACCTTCTGGCGCGCCACACATCCCTCGCTCGGCGACCGGGTCGACTTTTGCAACAGCTACTGTCCCTGGAAAGAGGGCAAACCGCTCAAGTATGCCAAGCATTTCGAGCGGGAGTAGCGCTTCCTAAAATAAGTTCAACTTAAGTATGCTAAAGGGAAAGA
>JBIOJU010000149.1:0-3778 GCA_044451165.1 Chlamydiales bacterium
AAAGAGCAGGGGAAGCAAGGATCCGCTTCGCGGGCAGGAGCGCGCTAGCCGCGCGGCAGGAAGAAGAAATTTTTCCCCGATTATCGTGCCGCGGCGGGCAGCCGCGATCGTGCCGGCGAAGCCGATCGTGCTTCTTCACTCTTTCTTTTCACTTTCTTTTCTTCGATTGCGGGAAATGTCTGGGTTTCTGTATCGTAAACACTCTTACCAATTTCTTTAGGGGGCTTAGCTCAGTTGGTAGAGCATCAGATTTGCATTCTGAGGGTCAGGAGTTCGAATCTCCTAGCCTCCATCCTTAAGACGTTCGTCCCGCGGTTATAGCTCAGTTGGTTAGAGCGCGACACTGATAATGTCGAGGTCCCAAGTTCAAATCTTGGTAACCGCACATTTTCTCTAAACAATAAAATTATTCTATAAGGCGTTGTAAATAAGAGGCTTATATTCTTTGTTTCTGCGTGTAATTTAACGCGGTTCATGCTAAACTTATTACTCTTTAAATTTGAGGTGTAATATGTCAGGAAGTTTAGCTTCGGTTTCTAATGCAAACGCGGTAAGCAGCGCAGTCAATGGGCAAGCAAGTGGTGTGCAGGGGAACGCGGCGCCAGCAAGACGCCGTCAGGTGACCGATCTTTACCCGGTGATCATTGGACGGATCTATACTTTTCTTGATTTAGAAAATGTCATGGCTGGAAAGTTGAGTTGCAAAGCATTTCATACGGGTTTTCGCGTGTGGGAAAAGCAGACCTGTACGCTCAACGCGCAAAGCCACGCGAGGTATTTACAGAGAAACGCTTACTTTGGTGATGCTCATGGAAGTGGGGTCGACCCGCGCATTGTTGAGGAGACACAAAAAGCTGCGCGTGCAATGCAGAGATTGGAGCTCATGAGTTATGGACTTAATGATCTTGAAACTTTCTTTCGCTCTCCAAGAACTGAGGTTGATATGGTTCCTCTTTTTAGTGCGCATGACCTTGAAATAGATCTATCTTTTTCACTTAGCATAGGACGACCTAAAAGAAGAATTAGAGGAGCTCAATTTGAGGAGCAGGAAAACCCGCATATGCAAGAGCGCGTCGATGCTCTCAGCGAGCGCATGATATTCCACTGTCCACAAGTGACGCATCTCAGTATGAAAAATGCGACGGAGGAGCTATCTAAAAGATTCATTGCGGGGTTTCCGGCTCTTACAAGCCTAGATTGTGAATATGTGGATATCAAAGATTTAACAACTATTCCCAATCTATGCCCCAAGCTGCAAAGATTAAGCCTAAAAGAGATGTGCACAAATGATCAGAGAGTGAAGGAGGCAGCCACCATTCCTGCTCTTTGGGAGTTGTCGCCTGGGGGGTGGACAACAGATGATGGTCTAGCGGCTCTTGCTCACCACCAAAACCTGCGCGGAATGCAACTAGCAGGATGTCAGAGGATAACAAACAGAGGATTACAGTCTCTTGCCACGATTCCAAATTTGGAAAGGGTGATAATAGCTAATTGCACAGAAATAACTGATCTCAGCTGCATATCACGCATGAAGTCCTTACGGTCCTTAGATGTCACCCACGTTTTTGCGGATAGTGTACATTCTTTGACGAGCTCGCTCGCTGTATCGAAAACACTTGAAAATTTAGTTGTCACTAGGTGCATGTGTTTGAATGATGGAGATCTTGAAGCGATCGCAAGAGTGGGCGGTCTTCGACGACTTACACTTTCAGACCCGTTCGGTGGGTCTTCTATCACAGACAAAGGCCTCAGAGCATTGAGCAGCTGCCGCGCACTTCAGTATCTTACAATTGACACGCGTGACGAACGCGGAAAACATGACCGATCCACATGGCAGTTCACAACTGCTGGGTTTATCGCGCTCGTTGCGCAGCTCCCCGAGCTCCGTGAACTCAACCTGAGAAATTGTGAGCTCACCAATGTCGACGCCGACAAGATCGAAGAGACCTTCTATAAATCGCGTCCGGGCCTTCTGGTTGTGAAGAGGGACAAGGTGGAGAAAAAAGAAGAAGGCAAAGCCAAGGCTTAAAGAGAGAAGGTAAGGGCTCTGAACACTAGAGAAATCTTTCAAGGAGCCGGTTTTTTTGTCTTCTTCCATCGTTCAAATCGTTGTATCGTTACCTCGTTGATCTTCTCCATAGATTCACAATGTCTGCCAGCGCGCTGCGACGGGCCTCTAGTAGGAGCAACTTTTTCTATTAGCAGTAAGAGCAACGATGTAACGATACAACGATTTGAACGATAAAATTCTTATAAGTTGCTGTAAATAAGCGGCTTATGTTGCTTATTTTCGCGTGCGATATAACGCGGTTCATGCTAACCTTATTACTCATTAAATTTGGGGTGCAACATGTCGGGAAGTTTAGCTTCGGTTTCTCATTCAAACGTGGTGAGCAGCGCAGTCAATGGGCAACCAATTTCTCATGGGCAGACGAGCGGTGTGCAGGGGAGTGCAACGCCAGTCCGACGCCTCCTGACTGATCTCCCATCCGTGATCGTTGGACAGATCTATACTTTTCTTAAATTAGAAGATGTCGTGGCTGGAAGGTTAAGTTCTAAAGCACTTCAAAGGGGTTTTCGTCTGTGGGAAATGCAGACGGGTACCCTTAATGCCCAGCTCCACAAAAAATACCGAGAGAGAAATGTTGCAGCTCATGGCAGGTGCGTCGATCCACAGATTGTTGAGGAGGCTCAAAAAGCTGCTCGTGCAATGCAGAGACTGCAGCTTACGAGTTATCGACTTAATGAACTTGAAACTTTCTTTCGCTCTCCTCGGTCCGAACAGGATACAGTTCCTCTCTTTGGTGCCCATTCTTTAGAAATAAGCGTAGGTTTTTCAGGATTTATCGGGAGACAAATTCGCAGGGGTAGAAGAGGTGGAGAAGAAGAACAGGAAAAGCCGATCACGCAGGAGCGTGTGGATGCTCTCTTTGAACGGATCCTCTTTCATTGCTCGGAAATTACACATTTATCGCTTCAATCTGCGACCGACACGGCATGTAAAAGCCTCCTTCCTCGATTCCCCGCTCTTACCAGCGTGGATCTTCCAGAAGTTCAGGTTAGTGATTGGACAATCATTCCCACACTCTGCCACAAATTGCAAAGAGTGAGCATCACACATTGCAACTCATGCGATGACCACATGAAGCAAGCTGCCACCATTTTGCCATTGTGGAAATTGCAGATTGGACTCCCGGTCACAGACCAAGGCCTCGCCGCTCTTGCGAGGCATCCCTCTCTTCACGAAATTACATGTGTGGGATGTCAATCGATCACAAATGATGGAATCAAACAGCTTGCTACCATTCCAAACCTGCAAACAGTGATGTTCGGGAATTGTGGCAAGGTGGATGATTTAACCGCTTTGACCAAGATGCCTACTCTGCGTTCTTTACATCTTCGAAGTGTTTATTCACATTTTCAAAACATCCTGGCTTCTTTGCGCGGGTCTCAACTTGAGGATTTAACGATTGAGGAAAACTATGATTTCAATGACAGCTGTCTAAAAGACATCGGGACGATGAGCAATCTTCAACACTTTGCTTATTCGGGACATTGCGCTCACTTCCTAACAGACAAAGGCATTGGAGAGCTCCGTGGGTGCAAAAAGCTTAAAACTCTTACCCTCGGCACAACTAATTTCTGGGATCACTATGAACGGTCTCCTAATCCATTGACAGAAGGGATGATCGATCTCATCCGACAACTACCACAACTGCGCGAACTCAACCTCAGAAATTGCGGGGTCAATACTGTCAATGCCGACAAGGTCGAAGAG